>PKTQ01000267.1 GCA_002869085.1 Hyphomicrobiales bacterium
ATTGCGGCATCTGGTCGAGGTCGGCAAGAACGCCTCGCTGACCCTGCTCGAAACCCACGCCGCCCCGGACGGCAATGACGAATATCTGGCCAGCAGCGTTGTGGATGCGCGGGTGCTGGACGGCGGAAAGCTGACCCGGATCAAGGTTCAGGACGAGGCGAAGGGCGCGGTGCATTATGCGCGCCTGCTCAGCCATCTTGGCGCGGAAGCGAAATTACGCGATTTCACCCTGACCCTGGGCGGCGGCATTGTACGCAACGAGGCCTCTGTCGATTTCGGCGGCACCCAAGGCGACGCTCATGTGAGCGGTGCTTACTTTTTGAACGGGCGCCAACATTGCGACAGCTCGGTGCGCATCGACCACCGTGTGCCGGAATGCGTGAGCAGCCAGCAGTTTCGCGGCGTGGTGGACGGCCGCGCCGAGGGAGTGTTCCAGGGTCTGGTGCGGGTAGCGCCCCATGCCCAGAAAACCGATGGCCGCCAGATGGTGCGGGCGCTGCTATTGTCGGAAGGAGCGGCGCATTTCGCCAAGCCGGAACTGGAGATTTTCGCCGATGACGTGCAATGCGCCCATGGGGCGACAGCGGGTGAGATCGACGGCGAGGCGCTGTTCTTCCTGCGCGCCCGGGGCATTCCGGAACAGCAGGCTAAGGCCCTGCTGATCACCGCCTTTATCGGCGAGGCGCTCGATGACATCGAGGATGACGAGATTCGCGAGCGGCTGGCGATGCTGAGCAGCCAATGGCTGGCCAGCCAGGAGGGAGCGTGAGCGATGAATGACAGCGCAACCTTAAGCCCGCCCGTCGCCGACAAGCCGGGTTTCGACGTGGAGAAAATCCGCGCCGATTTCCCGATCCTGTCACGCGAGGTCTATGGCAAGCCCCTCACCTATCTTGACAATGCCGCTTCGGCGCAAAAGCCGCAGGCGGTGATCGACGTCATGCGAAATGCCTATGAGAGCGAATATGCCAATGTGCATCGCGGCCTGCATTTCCTCAGCAATGCGGCCACCACAGCCTTCGAGCGGGCGCGCGAGCAGGTGCGCGCCTTCCTCAATGCCCCGTCCTCGGATGAGATCATTTTCACCCGCAACGCCACCGAGGCGATCAATCTGGTGGCCCAGTGCTATGGCGGCATGGTGTTGGGCGAAGGCGACGAGGTGGTGCTGAGCATTCTGGAGCATCACTCCAATATCATTCCCTGGCATTTCCACCGGGAACGCCGCGGCGCGGTGCTGAAATGGGCGCCGGTGTCCGATAGCGGTGAATTTCTGCTGGATGAGTTCGAAGCCCTGCTGGGCCCGCGCACCAAGCTCATTGCCATCACCCAGATGTCGAATGCGCTGGGCACGGTGGTGCCGGTGAAAGAGATCATCCGCATGGCGCATGCGCGCGGCATCAAGGTGCTGGTGGACGGCAGCCAGGCGGCGGTGCATATGCCGGTCGATGTGCAGGATCTGGACGCCGATTTCTATGTGATCACCGGCCACAAGCTGTATGGGCCGACCGGCATCGGGGTGCTGTTCGGCAAGAAGGAATTGCTGGCTTCGATGCCGCCTTATATGGGCGGCGGCGAGATGATCAAGACCGTGTCCACGGATGAGGTGATTTATGGCGATCCGCCGCACCGCTTCGAGGCCGGTACCCCGGCCATCGTGCAGGCGGTGGGGCTCGGCGCGGCGCTTGAATATATGGACGGGATCGGCCGCGAGGCGATTGCCGCCCATGAGGCGGATCTGCTGGCCTATGCCACCGACCGGCTGCGCCAGATCAATTCGCTGCGCATCATCGGCGAAGCCGAGCACAAGGGCGCGATCATCTCATTTGAGATCGAAGGGGTGCACGCCCATGATATCAGCACGCTGATCGACCGCTCCGGGGTGGCGGTGCGGGCCGGAACCCATTGCGCCGAACCGCTGCTTCAGCGCTTCGGGGTGACCTCCACCTGCCGCGCCTCATTTGCCATGTATAACACCCGCCAGGACGCGGACCGCCTTGCCGAGGCGCTCAGTTCCTGCGCCGCCTTCTTTTCGTGAGGAGAAGAGAAATGACCGACAACAGGGATATGTTGGATATTACCACCGAGGCCGCCGCACCGGCCATGCCGGACCCGGTTCCGAATGAAACCGATACGGCCGCCGATCCGGGCCAGGGCGCCGCGGAGGCCGGCCATCCGCTGATCCCGAAGATCGTCGCGGCGCTGAAGACCGTTTACGATCCGGAAATTCCGGTCGATATCTACGAGCTTGGCCTGATTTACAGGATCGACATCCTTGACGAGGGCAAGGTGGATATCGATATGACATTGACCGCGCCGGGCTGCCCGGTGGCGGGTGAGATGATGATGTGGGTCGATCAGGCGCTACGCGCCATCGAGGGCGTGGCGAATGTCAATGTCAATCTGGTGTTCGATCCGCCCTGGGACATGAGCCGCATGTCCGACGAAGCCCGGGTGCAACTGAATCTGCTGTAAGGAGATGTGACATGAGCGTGTCATCCAGACCCCGCCCCAAGGCGATCACCCTGACCGACGCCGCGGCGGACCGCGTGAAGGCCATCATGGCCAATTCCGACAAGCCGATCGCCGGGCTGCGCCTTGGCGTGAAGAACAGCGGCTGCGCTGGGGTCGGCTATACCATGGAATATGCCGACAATATCGAACCGCATGACGAAGTGATCGAGGATAAGGGCGTGACCATATTGGTCGATCCCAAGGCGATCCTGTTTCTGCTCGGCACCGAGATGGACTATAAGACCGAGAAGCTCTCGGCGGGGTTCGTGTTCAACAATCCCAATGAGACCAGCGCCTGCGGCTGCGGTGAATCCGTGACCATCGAGCCGGTGAAACCGGAACTGATCTCCAACTGATCCCCCCTGCCCCGGCCCGGCCTGGGCAATAGCCGGAGGGGCCCTGCCATGACGGTCAGCGCCGAGTTCAGCGATTTTGTCTGCGAGCTGTTGTCCGGGCTCGGTGAGGTGAGCGCAAGACGGATGTTCGGCGGCGCCGGCATTTATCACGACGGGCTGATGTTCGGGCTGATCGCCGATGCGCAAACCATTGCCGATTATGAGGCCGAGGGCAAAGGCCCGTTCGTTTATGACGGCAAGGGCAAACCTGTCCGCATGTCCTATTGGGAAGTGCCGGAGCGCCTGTTCGATGCGCCCGGCGCAATGACCCCATGGGCGCAAAACGCCTATCAGGCGGCATTGCGGGCCGCGAAAAAGGCCTGACGCCTATTCGGCGGGCGAGGCCGCCCCTTCACGATGTTCGGCCAGAGCCTGAGTAATGATCTGCCAGGCCGAAGACAGGAACAGGCCCGACATCAGCGCGGCGACGATCAGGTCCGGCCAGCGGCTGGCCAGCGCCCAGACCCCGCCCGCCGCCGCCAGCACCGCCAGATTGCCGATAGCGTCATTGCGGCTGCACAGCCACACCGAGCGGACATTGGCATCGCCGTCCTTGTATTTCATCAACACAAGCGCGCTGGTGAGATTGGCGGCAAAGGCCAGCACCGCGATGAGGCTCATCACCGGGGCGTCCGGCACGGCGCCGGTCCAGACCCGGTAGAGAGTGGCGGCGGCGACCCAGAGGCCGAAGGCGGCCAGGCTGAGCCCCTTTATGAGCGCGGCGCGGCTGCGCAATTGCAGCGAGCGCCCGATGACCAGCAGGCTGATTGTGTAAGTGGCGGTGTCGCCCAGAAAATCGAGCGCATCGGCCTTCAGGGCCTGGGACTGGGCGGCAAGGCCGGCGGCGATCTCGACCATGAACATCACGGCATTGATGGCGATCACCAGCCACAAAGCCCGCCGGTA
>PKTQ01000386.1 GCA_002869085.1 Hyphomicrobiales bacterium
CAGCCTTGCGCCCAGATCAACCCGCCGGAAGGTGGAATCACCGATAGGCGGAAAAGTTGATCGACTTCAACAAATTATGGCATGACGCGTGAATGCAGATTCACACGTCATGCCGTAGTCAGCACCAAAATCTACCAGCGCAGAATCGACGAAATGAATGGACCCTGACCCTAATCGCAGTCCCATAAACACTTGGTTAGATGTTTCCGGTCAGAATATGGACGGTCAGCCATGCGGGCCGGGCGGCGCGCTCAGACCTGGATGAATCACCTGAGTCTATATTAAAAGCGGGAACGCGGATATTTTTCGGCTTCGGCCGCACCAGCGGAAAGGCATATGCCAAAGACAATTCTCATCGTCGAGGACAATGAACTCAACAAGAAGTTGTTTCACGACCTGCTCGACGCGCATGGATATCTCACGGTCGAGACCAGCAATGGGCTGGAAGCGCTCGAGCTGGCCCGCCGCCATAAGCCGGACCTGGTGGTGATGGATATCCAGCTACCGGAAGTCTCAGGGCTGGAAGTGACCAAATGGATGAAGGAAGACGAGGCGCTGCGCCGGATTCCGGTGCTGGCGGTGACGGCCTTCGCCATGAAGGGTGATGAACAGAGAATTCGCGAGGGCGGCTGCGAGGCTTATATCTCCAAGCCGATCTCGGTGACAGGCTTCATCGAAACCGTGCGCTCATTGCTGAACGAGCGGGAAGACAGTCGGACAACCAGTGAGTAAATGATATGAGTGCGCGTATTTTAGTCGTTGATGATGTGCCGACCAATGCCAAGCTGCTGGAAGCACGTCTGACGGCGGAGTATTTCGAGGTCAATATCGCTTTCAGCGGCGAGGAAGCCCTGAAATCGGTGGCCGGGCTGGAGCCCGATATCATTCTGCTCGACGTGATGATGCCGGGCATGGACGGGTTCGAGGTGTGCCGGCGCCTGAAGGCGGATTCCAAGACCCACCATATTCCGGTGATCATGGTCACGGCGCTTGATCAGGCCGATGACCGGGTGCAGGGGCTCGAGGCCGGCGCCGACGATTTTCTGACCAAGCCGGTCAACGACATCGCCCTGCTGGCGCGGGTGAAAAGCCTGGTGCGCCTGAAAACCGTGACCGACGAGCTGAGGATGCGCACCGCCGGCGGCGATGAGATGACCCTGCCGGAAAACGCGCCCTGGGACAATAACATCTCGGCCCTGCCGGGCAATGTGCTGCTGGTCGAGGACGATCCGGTGGCGGCGCAGCAGATTATCAGCGCCTTATCGCCGCCGCATCATGTGCTGGTGGAAAGCCATCCGGTGGAAGCGGTGATGCGGGCGGTGGAAAACGAGATCGACCTGGTGATCGTCAGCCTCAGCCTCGATGGTTATGATGGCTTGCGCATGTGCTCGCAATTGCGCTCGCTCAATCACACCCGGCAAATGCCGATCATCACCATTGTCGAGGAGGGCGATTATGTGCGCCTGGCGCGCGGGCTCGATCTGGGGGTGAACGACTATATCATGCGCCCGCTGGACGAGAACGAGATGTTCGCCCGCGCCCGCACCCAATTGCGGCGGCGGCGCAATGCGGAAAAACTGCGCCAGGAGCTGCTGAAGAATATCGAACACGCGGTGACCGACGTGCTGACCGGGCTGCATAACCGGCGCTATATGGAAACCCATATGAACGCCCTGTTCGAAAGCGCGGTCAATAATGGCAGGGAGCTGTCGGTGCTGATCCTCGATATCGATTTCTTCAAATCGGTCAACGACACCTATGGCCATGATGTGGGCGACAAGGTGCTGCAGGTGTTCGCGCGGCGGGCCTCGGCGGATATTCGCGGCAAGGATCTGCTGTGCCGCTATGGCGGCGAGGAATTCGTGGTGATCATGCCGGACACGGACAAGGCGACGGCGCTGCAGATCGCCGAGCGCATGCGGGCCAGAATCGCCGACAAGCCGTTCAATGTCGGCAAGGATATTCCGCAATTGAGCATCACCATGAGCGTCGGCGTCGGCACGATCGAATCTCCTGTGGACCGGCCGGAAGATGTTCTGAAACGGGCCGACAAGGCGCTGTATCAGGCCAAGCGCGGCGGGCGCAATCGGGTGATCTCCGACGCGGCCTGAGCGCTGTTTCGGGCCTTAATCCTGCGAAATCGATCTGTTGCCCGCGCTCCGGGTGGACGGGGCGCGGCAGGCTCCTTATAGATAGGGCTGAAGGGGCGGCGCGATTCTGCGCCGCAACCAAATCAATTTACATTCTTCCAATGTGGTAGGGCATTGTTCTGATGTATGACATCAAGTGGATAAGAGAGAATCCCGATGCATTCGACGCCGGGCTTGTCCGCCGGGGGCTGGAGGGCCTGTCGGGGCAGGTGCTGGCGCTCGATCAGGCGCGGCGCGATCATATCGGCGCGCTGCAGGACGCCCAGGGCCGGCGCAACGCCGCCTCGAAAGAGATCGGCAAGGCCAAGGCCGGCGGTGATGAGGCGCGGGCCGAGGCGCTGATCGGCGAAGTGGCGGAACTGAAGGCATTCATCCAGAACGGCGAGGAGATCGAGCGCCGCCTGACCGCCCAGCTCGATGAGGCGATGGCGGCGATCCCCAATCAGCCGCTGGGCGATGTTCCGGACGGGGCGGACGAGGCGGAAAATGTGGAGCTGCGCCTGAACGGGACGCCGCCCGAATTCGATTTTGCGCCCAAGGAGCATTTCGACCTAGGCGAGGCGCTGGGTCTGATGAATTTCGAAAGCGCGGCGCGGCTGTCGGGGGCGCGTTTTGTGGTGCTGAGCGGAGCGCTGGCGCGGCTGGAGCGGGCGCTGGCGCAGTTTATGCTCGATCTGCATGTGGACAGCCACGGCTATACCGAAGTGCTGCCGCCATTGCTGGTGCGCGACGAGGTGATGTTCGGCACGGCGCAATTGCCGAAATTCGCCGACGATCAGTTCCGTACCGATAACGGGTTCTGGCTGATCCCCACCGCCGAGGTGCCGCTGACCAATCTGGTGCGTGAGCAGATCCTCGACGAGGCCGAGCTGCCGATGCGCCTGACCGCCTATACCCAGTGTTTCCGCAAGGAGGCCGGCTCGGCCGGGCGCGATACGCGCGGGATGATCCGCCAGCATCAGTTCTCGAAGGTGGAAATGGTCGGCATCACCACGCCGGAACAGTCGGAAGCCGAATTGGAGCGCCTCACAGGCTGCGCCGAGGCGGTATTGCAGAAATTGGGGCTGGCCTATCGAATGGTGGTGCTGTGCACCGGAGATATGGGCTTCAGCGCCCGCAAGACCTATGACCTTGAAGTGTGGCTGCCCGGGCAGAACGCCTATCGCGAAATTTCAAGCTGTTCGCTATGCGGTGATTTTCAGGCCCGGCGCATGAATGCGCGCTACCGGCCCTCGGGCGAGAAAAAGACCCGCTTCGTTCACACACTGAACGGGTCCGGCATCGCGGTGGGGCGCTGCCTGGTGGCGGTGCTGGAGAATTATCAGCAGGCGGACGGCTCGATCATCGTGCCCGAGGCGCTGCGGCCCTATATGGGCGGCCTGGAAGTGATTGCCAAGAAATGACCGAGAAACGTGACCTGCGCATTCTGCTGACCAATGATGACGGCATCCATGCTCCGGGGCTGGAATGCCTGGTCAGGATCGCGGCGCAATTGTCGGACGATGTGTGGATCGCGGCGCCGGAGAGCGAGCAGAGCGGGGCCTCGCATTCGCTGTCGCTGAACAACCCCTTGCGCTCGCGCCGGCTGTCGGAGCGCAAATTCGCGGTGACCGGCACCCCGACCGATTGCGTCATTCTGGCGGTGCGCCATCTCATTCC
>PKTQ01000014.1 GCA_002869085.1 Hyphomicrobiales bacterium
CCTAGCTGCAGGAGTGTGACCAAAGAGCGGCGGGTCTTATTGGCTTTGGCTACTCCTACCTGCGGCGGGTTGCACGGGGGCGGGGAGCGCGGGCGCGCGAAATATGATAATCTGGCCGCCATTGTGCAATGGCTGGAGGATTTCATGGCTTTAGAAGGCGCGACATTTCCGAGACAAGAGGGGCTGCTCTATCTGACCGAGGGGGGCACCGAAACCGAGATCATGCATCGCCATGGCCATGGCTTGCGCGAGTTTGCCATGTTCGAGCTGATGAACGATGCCAAGGCCATCGCGGACCTCACGGACATGTATCGGCGCTATCTCGACATGGCCGCCAGGCACGGATTTGCCGCGCTGATGGCCGGGTTCGATTATCGCGCAAGCCCGGACTGGGCGGAAAAGCTCGGCTATTCCCCGGAGGCCTTGCGCGAAATGCAGCATAAATGCATCGATTTTCTGCGCGATGTCTCCAGGCCTTATGAAGATCAACTGCCGGGTGTGGCGATCGCCGGCTGCGTGGGGCCGCGCGGCGATGCCTATGCGCTCAACCGTGATATCAGCGCCGATGAAGCGGAGGATTATCACTCGGTGCAGATGGGCAACTTGAAGGCCTGCGATGTGGATTTGGTGTGGGCGGCGACCATCAACAATATACCCGAAGCGGTGGGGATCAGCCGGGCGGCGGCCGCCGCCGGCCTGCCGGTCAATATCTCCTTCACCCTCGACAGCCATCACAAGCTCAAGTCAGGCACGAGCCTCAAACAGGCGGTCGAGACCACCGACGCCGAAGTCGGCCCGGCCCGGCCCGATTCCTATGGTATCAATTGCTCGCATCCGGAGGAGTTCGAACCGGCCCTGGAGCCGGGCGACTGGAGCGGGCGCCTGCGCTCGCTGCGCCCCAATGCCGCCAAGATGGACAAGGTTTCGCTGTGCAAGCTCGGGCATATCGAGGAGGGCGATTCAGAAGAGCTTGGGCAAGCCATGGGCGATCTTGCCCGGCGCTATCCGCATATCGATATGTGGGGGGGTTGCTGCGGCACCTGGGACAAGCATTTCGACCGCATCGCCCATTATGTGCGCGAGGCCCGTGAATAAAGCGGGCTCTAAATGCCCAGATAGGCTTCCTTGACCCGCTGGTCTTCGAGCAATTCCTCGCCGCTGCCGCTGATGGTGGTCTGGCCGCCCTCCATCACATAGCCGCGATCGGCGATGGAGAGCGCCACGAAGGCGTTCTGCTCGACCAGGAAGATGGTGGTGCCGGCCTTGGCCAGATCCTTGATCGTGCCGAAGGTCTGGTCAACCAGCAGCGGCGACAGGCCCATGCTGGGCTCGTCGAGCAGCAGCAATTTGGGCCGGGCCATCAGAGCACGGCCGATGGCCAGCATCTGCTGCTCGCCGCCGGACAGGGTGCCGGCCAGTTGGTGGCGGCGTTCCTTCAGCACCGGAAACAGCTCGAACGCATGTTCGATGCCGGCGCCGGTGTCGGCACGGGGCCTGGTGATGCCGCCCAGCTCCAGATTGTCCTCGACGCTCATCTGGGCGAAGACCTGGCGGCCTTCCGGCACCTGCGAGATGCCGAGCTTCACCCTCTTGTCGGGGCTGGCGCCGGTGATATCCTGTCCGTCGAAGGTGATGGCGCCGCCGGCCACCGGCTGCACGCCGGAGATGGCCCGCATCAGGGTGGATTTGCCGGCGCCATTGGCACCGACCAGCGCCACCAGCTCGCCTTCCTCCACATAAAGGTCAATGCCGCGCAGGGCCTTGACCCGGCCGTAATTCGATTGCAGATCGCGCACGTCCAGCATGGTTCTAACGCCCCCTGGCCTGATGGCCGAGATAGGCCTCGACAACCGCCGGATTATGGCGCACCTCCTCGGCGGTGCCGGTGGCCAGCCGGCAGCCGTGATCGAGCACCAGAATATGCTCTGAAACCCCCCAGACAAGATGCATGTCATGCTCCACCAGCACCACGGTGATGCCGTCGGCGGCGATGCGGCGGATGAGATCCATCACCTCCCGGGTCTCTGAAGGGTTGAGGCCGGCGGCCGGCTCGTCGAGCAGCAGCAGGCGCGGCCGGGTCGCCAGCGCCCGGGCGATTTCGAGCCGCCTGAGGGCGCCGTAAGGCATGGCGCCGGAATCGGCGTGCACATAATCGCCGAGGCCGACATAATCCATCTGCTCGGCGGCGAATTCGCGGGTGCGCCGGTCCTCGCGGGCAATGGTGGGCAGGGCCAGCAGGGAGGGGAACAGGCGGGTGTCGGAGTGCAGATGATGCCCGACCATGACATTTTCCAGCGCCGACATGTTGAAGAAGATCTGCAGGTTCTGGAACGAGCGCGACAGGCCGCGCAGGGCCAGCAGATGCGGCGGCAGGCCGGTGACGTTTTCCCCGTCCAGAAACACCTGGCCGGTGCTGGGCGTGTACAGGCCGGAAATGAGATTAAACAGGGTGGTCTTGCCGGCGCCATTGGGGCCGATGATCGAATAGACCGTGCCGGGGCCGATGGAAAAGCTGAGATCCTCGACCGCCACCACGCCGCCGAATGTCTTGCCGAGATTTTCGATTTTCAGCAGGCTCATTTGCGCCTCGCTGTGAAGAAGCCGGTAATGGTGGGCAGCAGGCCGCGCGGCATGAAGATCATCACCCCCATCAGCACCCCGCCGAACACCAGCATTTCATAATCATGCAGCGAGGCCAGCGCCTGGGGCAGGATGGTCAGGATGGCGGCGCCGATCACCGAGCCGAAAATCGAAGCCATGCCGCCCAGCACCACCATGGTCACAAACTCGATCGAGCGGAAGAAATCGCCCTCGGAGGGGGTGAGAAAACCGCTGTAATGGGCGAACAGGCTGCCGGCCAGGCTGGCCAGGATGGCCGAGATCACGAAAATCATCACCTTGTAGCGCAGGGTGTCGACCCCCATGGTCGAGGCGGCGAGCTCCGAGCCGTGCACGGCGCGCAGGGCGCGGCCGATCGGCGAATGCACCAGGTTGAGCGCCATCCAGACGCTGAACAGCAGAAAACCGGCCACCAGCCAGTACCAGGTCAGATTGCCCGAGGGCTCCCAGCCGAACAGGTGAAACGCCTCCACCGGCATGCCGTCCGGGCCGCCGGTGAGATCGCTCTCCTCATTCAGCACGATGGAGATGATGATCCCCATGCCCAGAGTGGCCATGGCCAGATAATGGCCTTTCAGCTTCAGGATCGGCCGGGCGATGACAAAGGCCAGCAGGCCGATCACCGCGGCGCCGATGATCATGGCGGCGAGCGGATCCCAATGCCAGCGGTCGGTGAGGATGGCCGAGACATAGGCGCCGAGGGCGAAAAAGCCGGCATGGCCGAGGCTGATCTGCCCGGCATAGCCGATCAGCAGGTTGAGGCCGATGCAGACAATGGCGTTAAGGCCGGTGATGATGGCGATGTCATAGTGAAAGGCGTTCTGCATCACCAGCGGCAGCAACAGAATTACCAGGGTCAGCAGGGCCATGCCACCGGTGCGGGGGGTCATCAGGGCGCTCATACTTTTTCGATTTCCTTGCGTCCGAACAGGCCGCTTGGCATCAGCAGCAGCACCAGGATGATGATGATGAAGGCGACCGCGTCCTTATAGGCCGAGGAAATATAGCCGGCGGTCATGGCCTCGGCGATGCCGACCACCAGCCCGCCGGCAATGGCGCCCATCGGATTGCCGAGCCCGCCGACAATGGCGGCGCAGAAGCCCTTGAGGCCCAGCATGACGCCGACATTGGCATAGGTGAGGGCAATGGGGGCGATCAGAATGCCCGCCGCGGCGCCCAA
>PKTQ01000238.1 GCA_002869085.1 Hyphomicrobiales bacterium
ACGAAGTTTGGTTGAAGTGATGGAACGGGTTATTCGGCCGCCGCCGCGATGTCTTCGCTGGCCTTTTTCCATGGCGGTGTCAGGCTGTTCCAGCAGGGATTGTTCAACGTCATGTCCATGTCACGGGCGAAGATGGCAAAACCGTCATAGCCGTGATAGGGGCCGGAATAGTCCCAGCTGTGCATCTGGCGGAAGGGAATGCCCATCTTCTGGAAGATGTATTTTTCCTTGATGCCTGAGCCGATCAGGTCGGGTTTGATCTTCTTGACGAATTCTTCGAATTCGTAACCGGTGACATCGTCATAGATCAGCGTGGCGTTGCTCATCTCCTGGATGGTGCGGTCATAGTCGTCATTGTGAGCGAATTCATAGCCCGTACCCACGACTTCCATGCCGAGATCCTCATAGGCGCCGATGATATGGCGCGGGCGAAGACCACCCACATAGAGCATGACCTTTTTGCCCTCGAGACGCGGACGGTATTTGTCGACCACAGCCTGCCATTCGGGCTTGTATTTGGCGATAACCCGTTCAGCGCCTTCGCGGATCCTGTCATCAAAACGATCGGCGATATTGCGCAGAGCTTCTTCGATCTTGGTGGGGCCGAAGAAGTTGTACTCCATCCACGGCACCCCATATTTCTCTTCCATGTGGCGGGACACATAGTTCATCGACCGATAGCAGTGCAGCAGGTTGAGCTTGGCTTTGGGGGTGTTTTCCATTTCCGCCAGGGTGCCGTCACCCGACCACTGGGCGATGACGCGCAAGCCCATTTCTTCCAGCAGAATGCGGGACGCCCACGCATCGCCGCCAATATTGTAGTCGCCGATGATGGTCACATCATAATCGGTGGGTTCAAAGCCATTATCCTTGCTCTCGGCCGGGTCCATCACCCAGTCGCGGATCGCATCATTGGCGATGTGATGGCCAAGAGACTGGGACACACCGCGGAACCCTTCGCAGCGCACCGGCACCATCGGCTTGTTATGTTCCGCCGCCTTCTTCTTGGCCACCGCTTCGATATCATCGCCGATAAGACCAATCGGACATTCAGACTGAATTGACGAGCCTTTGGAGAGCGGGAACAGCATCTCGACTTCATCCATAAGTTTGTCGAGTTTCTTGTCACCGCCAAACACAATGTCCTTTTCCTGAAAATCGGACGTGAAATTCATTGTGGTGAACGTGTTGATGCCGGTTGTGCCGACATAGTAATTGCGGCGTCCGGCCCGTGAATACTGCCCGCAACCGACAGGACCGTGCGAGACATGGATCATATCTTTGACCGGGCCCCAGACCACACCTCTGGAACCGGCATAAGCACAGCCGCGCACGGTCATCACACCAGGCAGGGATTTACGGTTGGAGGTGATGCATTTGCTCGATTTCTCGATGTCCTGATCATTGATGGTCAGATGCTTGGCCCGATCTTTCCGGGCCGTCTCGGGATAAACTTCCAGCACCTCCTGGATGAGGGCTTCAGTTTCCGTCTTTGTCAGATTCGACATTCCTATTCTCCTTGAAACTGGTTGAGAACACAGCTCTCTTTGCCGTAGGGGAAAGGGTTTTGAAGCCTTTCCCCAACGCGGTTCTCTCCGTTACGCCGCCGCTCCAGCTTCTTCGGCTTTTTGGCCGACAATGCTTTCGTCCTCGGCTTCCATGATGCCGAATTCCATCAGCAGCTCTTCCAGATCGTCCATGGAGATCGGGGTCGGAATGACGAATTTTTCATTGTCGATAATTTTTTGCGCCAGATCGCGATATTCCTGGGCCTGCTTGGCGGTGGGATCATATTCGATCACGGTCATGCGGCGGATCTCGGCGTGCTGCACAACATTATCACGCGGCACGAAGTGGATCATGGTGGTGCCGAGCTTGTCAGCCAGCGCTTCGATCAGCTCGTCTTCGCGGTCGGTGTTGCGCGAGTTGCAGATCAGGCCGGCAAGACGCACGCTGCCGGAATTGGCATATTTCACGATACCTTTGGAGATGTTGTTGGCGGCATACATGGCCATCATCTCGCCGGAGCAGACAATATAGATTTCCTGCGCCTTGTTTTCGCGAATGGGCATGGCAAAACCGCCGCACACCACGTCGCCAAGCACATCATAGAACACGAAATCGAGGTCTTCTTCGTAGGCGCCTTCCTCTTCCAGGAAGTTGATGGCGGTGATCACACCGCGACCGGCGCAACCGACGCCCGGCTCGGGTCCGCCGGATTCGACGCATTTGATATCGCCATAACCGGCTTTCAGCACATCTTCCAGTTCGAGGTCTTCCACAGAGCCCGCTTCGGCGGCCAGATGCATGATGGTGGTCTGGGCCTTGGCATGCAGAATCAGCCGGGTTGAGTCAGCCTTGGGGTCACAACCGACGATCATGACTTTTTTGCCGAGCTCAGCCAGACCGGCAACCAGGTTCTGAGTGGTGGTGGACTTGCCGATGCCCCCCTTACCGTAAATAGCGCATTGACGAAGTGCCATATTGCTTCTCCCTAAGAAGTGTTGAATTTCGCAGGTTCCGCCCCTGGGAAGGGTTGGCGAAACGTTTACGAATGAGAGGGAAAGCAAGGGCTGTGCCAAATGAGAAAAAGCAGTGTAAACCTCAGAAAATACTAGGAAAAAATATTTTTTGTATGATTTATCGCGAGTCGGTACTCCAACAATTGCAGGGTTCAATTGTCGTATTGCCGACAGGGGGAGCTGTTGATTGTTGGGGAATTGCTCAGATATCCATCAGTGCGGCACTGCGTCGGACTGTTATCAGTCTCTTTTCCGACTATTTGTCGCAAAGCCGACGCGGCCAGCCCTCACTAAAGATCATATAAAACAATAACTTGCCTGTATGATCCGGGGTTGGTTCGAATATTGCTTGTTGTCCGATTATCCAGCCATGAGGCGAGCAACCGGATAAGTGAGGCCATTGTGCAGACAACTGAACTTGTTTCCATCATCGAAGGCGTTGGCAAAGGCAATGTGGTTCCCTATCTGGGGCCGGGCGTCCTCCATGATGTGCGTAACACGGAAACGGGCATGGCGATCCCGGCCGATAGTGACAGTCTGATCCTGGCCATGAACAAGGGGCGGCCCATGGCGCCAAAACTCATGTATGAGTTTTCGCGCGCCGCCATGAATCTTGAATTGAAGCGCGGGCGCCGCTTTATCGAGCGGTTCCTGACCGACCTCTATCTTACCCAGACATGGACCCGCGCGGCGCTGCATGACTGGCTGGCTGAAATCAAGCCGGACTATGTGATTGACATCAACCGGGATACGCAGTTGCAAGACAGCTATAACAAGGTGCCGCATATTCTTGTGCGCGGTATCGCCCGGATTGGCGGAACGGACTACCGCTTTTTGCTGCATGAACATGATGGCGAGAACATCCGGGGAATTTCGCTGGACGAAGTGAAGCCAGGTCTGCCCGTTCTGTTCAAGCCGGTGGGTTCGCCCATTCCCGAGCCGTTATTTATCGCCTCCGATGCCGATTATGTGGATTATATCACTGAATTGATGGGAGGTTTTGGTATGCCGGCTTTCCTGAAGGCCTATCGCCAAGGCAAGCAATATCTGTTTCTCGGCATGCGGTTTACCCGCGATACCGAACGTATGGTGATGTCGGATATCACCTATGATGCCGCTGAGCCTCTTGGCTGGGCGTTGATCAACCAGCCGACCGACAAGGAAAAGCGCTATTGCGCCAAGAAGAAGATCGAGATTATCGAAGCTGATCTTGAGGCGTTTCTTGACGCGGCGAAGGCGGCAATTGTCGCCTGA
>PKTQ01000129.1 GCA_002869085.1 Hyphomicrobiales bacterium
CCGCTCATCAGCGCGGCCCGTGCCTTGCGGCGCAGCGCGCCGTAAACCGCCTCGGTTTTGGCCGGGCTGTATTCACCCGGGCCGAGCTTTTCGGTCTCGCCCGCTCCGGCCAGAATCTTGCGCTCGATATCGCTGCGCAGCACCAGCGCCCCCGGAGCCGGGCCGATCCGCGCCGCCAATCTGCCCGCCAGCGCGCTCTTTCCGGTGCCCGATAGTCCGCCGATTGCAATGAGCCGCGGCGCGGGCCGGGTCAGGAACCCGCCGGCGGTTTCGAAATAAAGCTGGGCCGCTTGCCGCATCGGGGCCTGATCCTCAGGGGCGAGGGCGGCGAGAGATGCGGCCGAAACCTTGGCGCGGATCGCCGCGCGCATGCTCAGCATCAGCGGCAGGGCGGAGAGCGCTTCAATATTTTGCGCCTCGCCATACCACAGATAGCGGCAGAACAGCTTATTAGCCACCGGCTCCAGGCCGCGCTCCCACAGATCCATCAGCAGGAACGCCAGATCATAGAGGATATCGCTGATCGCGATCTCATCGTTGAATTCGATCGCATCGAACAGCACCGGCGCGCCGTCGATCAGCGCGATATTGCGCAGATGCATGTCGCCGTGACAGCGGCGCACAAAGCCTGTCTGTGCCCGCCGGTCCAGCAGCGGGCCAAGCTCGCCAATCCGTTGCCGGATGCGCTCATAGCGCCTCATCATGCGTTGGGGCGCGAACAGCTCCGGAAATTCCGCCAGGCCATCCCGGTTCTCCTCGGCGCAGCGAATGAACCGGTCCGCCCCGCCTTTAGCAATGCACACCGCCGCTTTGGTGTGGGCGCCCAGCACCACCGGCGCCAGTTTTGCGGCGAGATCGCCCGGCAGCGCCCCCGCCTCGGCCAGCAGGTCGAGGGTTTGGGTCTCATCGAAGCGGCGCATATGCACCGCCCATTCCACCGCTTCGCCCCGCCCGCCGAGCCGCAAGCCGGCAGCATCGCGGATAATGGGCACCGCGCCGAGATAAAGCTGCGGCGCAAAGGCCCGGTTGACGGCAATCTCGGCCTTGCAGGCCGCCTCGCGCCGCGCGCGGGTGGAAAAATCCATGAATGGAAACCGCACCGCCCGTTTCACCTTATAGGCATCCCGCCCGGCCAGAAACACCGCCGCCCCATGGGTATCGATGCGCCGCACCGGCTCTTTCAGCCCATATGTGGCCGGGTCGGCGAGAAAGGCGAAAATCTCCGACTGGTCCTCGGTCACATGGCTTGGCGCGGCTGTGGTCATCCTGCATCCTTGTAAGATCGGCCTCAGGCGAGGGGGCTTCGCCCTAATCTTGTCAACAAGCCGGGCTATAATACAACCGGAATCGAAACAGAGTGTGATCCCAGTCCTGACCCTAATGCGAGCCCCGCCAAAGCGGGATGGAGGGTGAAATGAAAAAACGGGTGACATGGTTTCTGATCGGTGACGGCGCGCGGGTGCGCATGTTCGCCAATGACGGCCCCGGCAAGGGGTTGAAACCGGCTTTGCGCTATGAACTTGTCGCCAACAACAAGCCGAGCCGCGAGATCGGCAGCGACAGCCCCGGGCGCAGCTTTGCCAGCGTGGGGACCGATCGCCACGCCATGGAGCCCCCCACCGACCCGCACCGGCACGAACAGCGCGAATTTGCCCGCGAAATCGCCGCCCTGTTGCAGACCCACAGGCACAAGAGCGCCTTCGACCGGCTGATCATCGCCGCCGCGCCGCAAATGCTGGGGGATCTGCGCGCCGCCCTGTCGCCGCCCCTGCGCGATCTGGTGCATGAGGAAATCAACAAGGATTACACCAAGGCGAGCCAGAAGGATCTGGAAAAACACCTGGCGGCCTATCTGTAACGCAGCCGGGCTAGAACCGTTTGCCACTGAAATAGCCCCGCTCCCCCTCCCACCGCCCTTTGGTCACACTCCCTGAGGGCGGTGGGGGGGCACTCCTGTAAGGCTTGCGGCTACGGCATTTGTTTCACCCTCATCGTCATCCCGGACTTGATCCGGGATCCATGAGGCTTCAGCGGTTTGGTGAAGTATGGCCAATGGATATGAACTGGATTCCAGCTTTCGCTGGAATGACGGGAGAGCATGTTGGTTAGCGGATCGAAACCGAATATCAATCTAGAGACCCGCGCCTCCGCTCAGGGACAAATCCTTGAACCTGAGCGGCAAGCCCGACTGGGCGTCGGCGGAGGGGTGGCCTTGGCAAGGCCACCTTTGTCAGGCCGCCCCGCCGGAGGCCCGAGCGTAGCGAGGAATAGCCGCGAGGCAAAACAAAGAGCGAGCGGGGAGGGTAGGACCGGCCGAACTGGGAATATGAGAGTTCCGGCATCAACATCACGACAGGCCCGCAGCCCCGCCCTCCACCGATTATCATTGAAAAACCAAGCTCACCCTCCCCGCTGCCCTTTGGTCACACTCCCTGAGGGCGGTGGGGAGGGGGAGCGGGGAGGGTAGGACCGGCCGAAAAAAGACCAAGCTCACCCTGCCGGGCCGACGCTGAACCAGCGCAAAGCCTCCTGGTCCGCCGACAGCACCGCCGGCCTGGCATCCTCAGATTGTTCGGCGCGGCGCGCCTCGGCCAGCCGGTCCGCCGCCTCAAGCGTGGCGCTCAGGCTCGATTCGGGCAGCATGGCGCGGTGCGAGTCATAGCTGAGGCGCCCGCCCTCATAGCTCAAGCCCCCGAGATGGCTGATGCTGTGTTCCGGCGCCTCCCGGTGCATCCAGCGCCCTGTGCCGGCGTCGAAGCGGTAATCGGGCAGGAAGCGGCTGCCATAACGGCCGATGCGGTCGACCGCGTCCACCACATATTGGAACACGGTCTCGGAGATGAAATAGTTGAAATTGACCCGCACCCAGCCCGGCTTGAGAATTTCGCAGCCCCGGTCGATCATCTGCTCGAAGCGCCGCGACTGGTCCGCATCGATGCCCAGCAGCCGATGGCCATAGGGGCCGGCGCAGGAGCATCCCCCCCGCGCCTGGATCCCGAACAAATCATTGAGCAGCGCCACCACGAAATCGAAATGCAAGTAAAGCGGCCCGTTGCGGATCACGAAGGAGACGATCGACAGGCGCTCGGCCCTGGCATTACCGAGAATTTCGATATTGGGATTGGCCGACCATTGCGCGATGGCCCGGCCGAGATAATCCGCCTCCCGCGCCCGGATCACCTCCTCGCCCACCGCCGATTTGAGCTGGAACACCAGCCCGGCCCGGATCGATTCGATGATCGCCGGTGTGCCGCCTTCCTCCCGGTGCGCCGCGTCTTCCATGTAAAGATGATCGTCGGCGCTGACATAGACCACGGTACCGCCGCCCGGGGTCGAGGGCACCCGGTTGGTGAGCAGATGTTTCTTCACCACCAGCACCCCCGGCGTGCCCGGCCCGCCGATGAATTTATGCGGCGAGATGAATATGGCGTCCTTGGCGGTGCGCCCGCCATCGTCCCGGTCCGGATTCATGCGCATCGCCACATAGGGCGCGGCGGCGGCATAGTCCCAGAACGACAGCGCGCCATGGTCATGCAGCAGTCCGGCCACCGCATCGCTGTCGGTGCGGATGCCGGTGACATTGGAGGCGGCGGAAAAACTGCCGATCTTCATCTTGCGATCCGCGAAACGGCGCAATTCGCGCTCCAGATGCGCCAGATCCACATGGCCGTTCAAATCCTCGGCGATCTCGATCACATCGGCGATCGATTCGCGCCATGGCAGCTCGTTGGAATGGTGCTCATAGGGGCCGACAAACACCACCGGCCGCTCCTC
>PKTQ01000131.1 GCA_002869085.1 Hyphomicrobiales bacterium
AGGATGAATGGATTGGAGCAAAGTGAGCAAATCTCATTTGCGGATATCCTTCCGGCGATCGGATTGGGGCTCACGGGGTTCCTGGCCATAGCCTATCTCACATTATTCTCCGTCTCGGACGATCAGCCGGTCATTGTGGTTTTTTCGCCCTGGACGACAATAGAAACGGCCATTGCAAAAGTGGTCACTGCCGATGCCTTGCTGGTTCGCACCGACCTTGGCGGTTTTGCGGTGATGGCCGTACCCCAGGATGAGGACTTTACCCGGCGGGTCAAAAAGCTGGGTGCCTGGGCTGTGATCAGCTCGTTTGGTAAAGGCGGGTGCGGACTGCCGAAAGTCCCATCCTTCGGCGCCGGAAAAATCTGAATAATCAAGTACCAGCACGAAACCATAGGATTGAAGCGATGAATGAACTCACTCAAACACTGGACCCGGTAATGTCACCGGAATTGATCAAAATCCGCAGGATTGCGAGTCAGTTTTTCATCGGCTTTCTCTGGGTATTGGTCCCCATTGTGGCAGGTGTCGCTTATGTCGCTTCCGGATCCGTCCTGATCACAGCGGTTTTAGCTGCCGGTTTTGCTGCCGTGTCCACGGTCCTGTATTTCAAGGATCCCGTTTCCGCTATGACACGTTTCACGGTCGGAACGGCGCTGACCTGTGATTGGGCTTTGCTGATTTTTAACTCCGGAGGTTTGCCGGACGGCTTCATCCTTGATGCGCATATGCTGTTTTTTGTGATTGTTGCGCAATTGCTGGCCTATTTTTGCTGGCGCAGCATTTTATTGGTCAGCGGTCTGGCTGCGGTTCATCATCTGGTCTTCTCCCTGGCGCTGCCGCTCTATGTCTGGCCGAGCGCCGATTTTACCCTTCTCCATTTTCTCCTTCACGCAACTTTCGTGGTCCTCGTGGGCGGCCCGGCGGCATGGGTGGCGTGGCGCATTAACAACCAGTTCAACACCACTCAGCAGGTGCTGGTAAATCTGGAGCACTCCCAGAAGGACATGCAGGGTCTGGTGGAGGACACCAAACAGTCGCAGCTTTCAGAAACACAGAAACGCGAAACCATGCACCAACTGGCGGAAAAATTCGATGTCAGTGTCGGAGGTATCGTTAAAACGCTTTCCAGCGCGTCTTCCGAAATGCAAAAAGCTGCTGAAGTCCTGGCAAAAACAGCGGACAACACGAATAGTCAGTCCAATTCGGTTGCCATGGCTTCCAACGAAGCGACGTCCAATGTTCAGTCCGTTTCCTCGGCGGCCGAGGAGCTGACGGCGTCAATTGCGGAGATCAGCCGCCAGGTCGAACACTCTGCCCAGATGGCTTCCAATGCCACGAAAGAGGCCGAGAAAACCAATCTGAAAGTTCAGGGTCTGGCTGAGTCCTCGAGCAAGATCGGTGAAGTGGTGGCCATGATCACCGACATTGCCGAACAGACCAACCTGCTGGCCCTGAACGCAACCATCGAGGCGGCGCGGGCCGGTGAATCCGGCAAGGGCTTCGCGGTGGTGGCCTCTGAAGTTAAAGGCCTGGCCAGCCAGACCGCCAGCGCCACCGATGATATCAGCCGCCAGATTACGAATATCCAGGGCTCTACGGAAGAAGTGGTCGGAGCCATTGACGAGATTGGCCGGACCATTGCCGATATCAGTGACGTGGTATCCAGCATCACCGCCGCTGTGGAGCAACAGAGCGCGGCAACCCAGGAAATCGCCCTCAATATCGAGCAGGCGGCATCCGGCACCGAGATGGTGTCGAACACCATTGCCGACGTCACCGCCGCGGCCAGCGATACTGGCGATGCGGCCAGTCAATTCGTCGGCACGGCAAACGGTATTTCCGAACAATCCACTGCCTTGCGCGAAGAGGTGGACAAATTCCTGTCTCAGGTGCGGGCTGTCTGAAAAAGCCCATAATACTGGGCTCTCCTTTTGCCGCTAAAACGCAGCTTCCTATAACGTCCGGTTCTGATCGCAGATCAGGAGCGGACGTTTTGGGTTGTTTGCTCTCGGTTCAGGCATCGGCACAAGCGCCGCGCCGATTGCCGGGGCGCTCAAATTTGCCTAGGGTCGAGACTCATTCAAATTATTGTTTCTGTTGGCCTGGGAGTGTCCGAATACTGAGAAAACCGCGCAAGATAAGGCTCGAAGCCTTTTCGAGCAGGTTTTGACTGTAGACGGGCACTCCCAGGCCAACCCTTTCGGGCGTGGCCTATTTCGCCCCTGACTGTGTTGGAAGGACTTGAAAATATCCACATTTCCCGCATCCTTCCGCCCAGATCAACCCGCCGGAAGGCGGAATTGCCGACAGGCGGAAAAGTCGATCGACATTAACAAATTATGGCATGGCGCGTGTATCTCCATTCATGCGCCATGCCATAGTCAGGAACGAAATATGCTACGCAGAATAGATGATTTGAATGAGTTTCGACCCTATGGATAATCAAGCCATAGTCCTGTCTGAAAGGTGCCTCCCATGACCAATACCCCCGCCGCCGATCTGCTGACCTTTTTCCCGCCGATCGAGCCTTATGAAACCGGCATGATGGAGGCGGGCGACGGGCACCAGGTCTATTGGGAGGTGAGCGGCAACCCCAAGGGCAAGCCGGCGGTGTTTCTGCATGGCGGTCCCGGCGGCGGCACCTCGCCCACCCATCGCCGCCTGTTCGACCCGGACAAATACCGCATCGTGCTGTTCGACCAGCGCGGCTGCGGCCGCTCCACCCCCCATGCCGGGCTCGAGGCCAACACCACCTGGCATCTGGTCGCCGATATGGAAAAACTGCGCCGGCAATTGGGCATCGACAAATGGCTGGTGCTGGGCGGCTCCTGGGGCAGCACATTGGCGCTTGCCTATGCCGAAACCCACACCGAACGGGTCTCGGAGCTTATTTTGCGCGGCATTTTCACCCTGCGCGCCGAGGAGATCCACTGGTATTATCAATATGGCGCCTGCCTGCTGTTCCCGGACAAATGGGAGGCTTTTTTAAAGCCGATACCGGAAGGCGAGCGCGGCAATCTTCTCGAGGCCTATCACAAAAGGCTCACCGGCAGCGACCGTGCGGCGCAGATCGAGGCGGCCCGGGCCTGGAGCCTGTGGGAAGGCGAGACCATCACCCTGCTGCCCGATGCGGCCAACACCGCCCAGCACGGCTCGGATGATTTCGCCCTGGCATTCGCCCGCATCGAAAATCATTATTTCATCAATCACGGCTTCATGGCCGAAGGCCAATTGCTGCGCGAGGCCGGGCGGCTGAAGGATATTCCCGGCACCATAATCCAGGGGCGCTACGACGCCGCCACCCCGGCCGCCACCGCCTGGGCCCTGCACAAGGCCTGGCCCGAGGCCACGTTCCACCTGGTACCCGATGCCGGCCATGCCTTTAACCAGCCGGGCATCCTGCACCGCACCATCGAAGCCACCAATCTCTACGCGCGCTAGGGCTGATTTTCGGCCGCAGCATATGCTTTCACCCCCGTCGTAATCCCGGATTTGATCCGGGATCCATGACGCTTCGCCGATTTGCTGAAGATCGGTCAACGAACTATGGACTGGATTCCAGCTTTCGCTGGAATGACGATTGAGCATGTGCGGCAGCGGGGCGGCGCCGAATAGCGCCCTAAAGAGCCGCGCTCACCCGCCCACCGCCCTTGAGTCATACTCCCTGAGGGCGGTGGGGCGGGGGAGCGGGCCGGAGCCGACTATCACTTAAAATGCGCCCCCGCTCAGGGACAAATCCTTGGACCTGAGCGGCAAGGCCGACTGGCCGTCGG
>PKTQ01000122.1 GCA_002869085.1 Hyphomicrobiales bacterium
GCGGCGGGGCGATGAGACCGAACTGGTGCCGGGTGGCTCCAGCGGCGGTTCGGCGGCGGCGGTATCGGCGCGGCTATGCGCGGCGGCTACCGGCACCGACACCGGTGGCTCGATCCGGCAGCCGGCGGCGTTTACCGGGCTGGTCGGGCTGAAACCCACTTATGGGCGCTGTTCGCGCTGGGGCATTGTGGCCTTTGCCTCCTCGCTGGACCAGGCCGGGGCCTTTACCCGCGATGTGCGCGATGCGGCGGTGATGCTGCGGGCGATGGCCGGGTTCGATGCCAAGGATTCGACCAGCGTCGACGTGCCGGTGCCCGATTACGAGGCCAGTCTCGCCGGCGGGGTCAAGGGCATGAAGATCGGCATTCCCAAGGAATACCGGGTCGATGGCATGCCGGCGGAAATCGATGCGGTGTGGGCCGAGGGCGCCCGATGGCTCGAAGCGGCCGGCGCCGAGATCGTCGAAGTCAGCCTGCCGCATACCCATCTGGCGCTGCCGGCCTATTATATTGTGGCGCCGGCCGAGGCCTCGTCGAATCTGGCCCGGTATGACGGGGTCAAATACGGCCTCAGGGTCGAGGGCGACGACATCATCTCCATGTATGAGGCGACAAGGGCGGCCGGCTTTGGCGACGAGGTGAAAAGGCGGGTGATGATCGGCACCTATGTGCTGTCGGCGGGCTATTACGATGCCTATTACCTCAAAGCCCAGCAGGTGCGCAGCCTGATCAAGAGCGATTTCGACCAGGCCTTTGCCGAGGTCGACATGCTGCTGACCCCGACCACCCCCAATACCGCTTTCGCGCCGGGCGAGATCACCGATCCGGTGACCATGTATCTGAACGATGTGTTCACGGTGACCGCCAATCTGGCCGGTCTGCCGGGCATTTCGGTGCCGGCGCGGCTGGCGGAAAACGGCCTGCCGCTCGGTCTGCAACTGATCGGCAAATCCTTCGACGAGGCCGGGCTGCTGCGGGCGGCGGCGGTGGTCGAGCAGGCGGCGGCGCTCAATGCGAAGCCCGGCGAATGGTGGCGGGGGCAGTCATGAGCGGCGCCATGGTCAACCGGCCCGAGGATTGCGCCAGCATGGACGAGGTGCGGGTCGAGATCGATCGGCTCGATGCGGCGCTGATCGAGCTGGTGGCGGAGCGCTTTCAATATGTGGACCGGGCCTGGCAGATCAAGCAGGGCGGTCCGGAAGGGGCGCTGGTGCCGTGGCGGGTGCAGCAGGTGATCGACAAGGTGAAGGCCGAGGCCAAACGCAAGGGCCTGCCGCCGGAACTGGCGGAAGCCATGTGGCGGCAGATGATCGGCTGGTTTATCCAGTATGAATCGGAAAAGCTGGACCAGCCCGGCGCATAATTTTTAAGAAGTGGCGAGCGATATGTATGCGGAAAATCGCAAGACGGAAGCGAAAAACCTGATCAGCGGCGCGACCGGGGACTGGGAGCTGATCATCGGGCTTGAAGTGCATGCCCAGGTGATCTCCAAGGCCAAATTGTTTTCTGGCGCTCCGGCCGATTTCGGCGGCGCGCCCAATGACCATGTCAGCTTCGTCGATGCGGCGATGCCGGGCATGCTGCCGGTGATCAACCGCAAATGCGTCGAGCAGGCGATCCGCACCGGGCTCGGCCTGAAGGCGAAGATCAACACCCGCTCGGTGTTCGACCGCAAGAACTACTTCTATCCCGACCTGCCGCAGGGCTATCAGATTTCCCAGTTCAAGCAGCCGATTGTCGGCGAGGGCAAGGTGCTTCTCGACCTGGAGGACGGCTCGGTGGTCGAGGTGGGCATTGAGCGGCTGCATCTGGAGCAGGATGCAGGCAAGAGCGTGCATGACAAGCATGACAGCAAGAGCCATGTGGACCTCAACCGCTCCGGGGTGGCGCTGATGGAAATCGTGTCCTATCCGGATATCCGCTCGATCGAGGAAGCCAAGCTCTATGTGGGCAAATTGCGCTCGATCCTGCGCTATCTCGGCACCTGTGACGGCAATATGGACGAAGGCTCGATGCGCGCCGATGTCAATGTGTCGGTGCGCCGGCCGGGCGAGGAGTTCGGCACACGCTGCGAGATCAAGAATGTGAACTCGATCCGCTTCATGGGCCAGGCCATCGCCTATGAGGCCGACCGCCAGATCGCCATCCTGGAGGATGGCGGCGAGATCGTGCAGGAAACCCGCCTGTTCGACACCGCCAAGGGCGAGACCCGCTCCATGCGCTCAAAAGAAGAGGCGCATGATTACCGCTATTTCCCCGACCCGGATCTGCTGCCATTGGAATTCAGCCAGGACTGGGTGGACGAGATCGCCGCCGGGCTGCCGGAACTGCCGGACGAGAAAAAGGCCCGCTTCATCTCCGAGCTGGGCCTGTCGGCCTATGATGCCGGCGTGCTGGTGGCCGACCGCGAGGCGGCGGCGTTTTACGAGGAGGTGGCCGGCGGGGTCGACGGCAAGGCGGCGGCCAATTGGGTAATCAATGAAGTGTTCGGCCGCATGAACCGCGACGGGGTCGGCTTTGCCGACATGCCGGTTTCGGCAGCGGCCAATAACGCCATCATCCGCATGATCGCCGACGGGGACATCTCCGGCAAGATCGCCAAGGATCTGTTCGATATCGTGTGGCGCGAGGGCGGGGATCCGGCCGAGATCGTCGAGGCGCGCGGCATGAAGCAGGTCTCGGATACCGGGGCGATCGAAAGATTCGTCGATGAGATCATCGCCGCCAATCCGGACAAGGTGGAGGCGGCGCAGGCCAAGCCGAAAATGATCGGCTGGTTCGTCGGCCAGGTGATGCAGGCCAGCCAGGGCAAGGCCAATCCGCAGGCCGTCAATCAGATTTTGAAGCAGAAGCTGGGCCTCTAGACGGCGCTTATCTCGTTTTGGAAGTATTTTGAACTGGGATCGTTTCCGGTTAGGCTCTGATCTCGAATCGGTGAGGGCAGTGCTGCGCTCACGTCAAGTCATGAAGCTAGGGAGGCGCTCATGTTTGAGGTATTTGCAGGATTCGTGGCGCTGGCGCTCGGCTTTGCATTGCTGTTCCGGAAGGCCAAGCCATCCGAGAGCGGGGATACGGCGCGGCGGAAATTCTTCCGCGCCATGGCCAGCCGGTTCGGGGGGGTGGTGCTGACCCTGGTCGGACTCTTTTTGCTGGCCGGCTCCTCTTTCATTTTCATCAACGCCGATAAGGTCGGCCATCTGAAGCGCATCTACGCCTTTGAGGAGCTGCCGCCGGGGCGGATTATCGCTCTGCAGGGCCAGAAGGGGCCGCAGGCGCGTATTCTGGGGCCGGGCTTTCACTTCATTCCGCTGATCCGGGTGCTCTATGACGTGGAGCAATACCGGGTGATCAATGTGCCGGAAGGCTATTACGGCGAGATCACCGCCCGCGACGGCAAGCCGATGCCCGAAGGCATGTTCATCGCGCCGGCTTTCGCTGATGACCGGGTCACGCAGATGCTCAATGCGGACATCTTCCTGACCGAGGGCGGCATTCGCGGCCCGCAGGAAACGGTGCTGAAACCTGGCTCTTATCGCCTGAACCGCTATCTGTTCAATGTGGAGGTGACCAAGAACACCAATGCCACCATCATCCCGGCCGGTCATGTGGGGGTGGTGAAGAGCAATGTGGCCAATGAGGGCAAGGATTGCTCTCATCAGGAGGTGAAGGCGGTGGCCTCTGGCGCCCTGTCGGTGCCGCTGGTGGACCGGGGCTGTATCGGCATCTGGAAAGAGCCTCTGCTGCCGGGCGCCTATTACCTCAATCACAAGGCTTATGAAGTCACCCTGGTGGATACGCGGGTGCAGACCTGGATCTATAGCGGCGGTTATGTGAAGCGCATTATCGATCTGCATGTGGACCAGCAGGGCAATATCAAGCAGACCGAGCGCTCGGAAACGCAGCAGATGCCGCAGAATGCCGCCGATAGGGCGGTGTTCGTGAAAATCGAGGGCTGGGACATTCCGCTCGATCTCAGGGCGCTGGTGCAGGTGCCGCCGGAAAACGCGCCGGTCCTGGTCGGTTCGGTGGGCGGCATCACCGAGATCGAAAACCGCATCCTGACCCCGGCGATCCGCTCTATCGTGCGTAATGTGGCCGGCAGTCAAATCCGGGTGCCGGTGGTCGATGATAAGGGGGTGCCGGTGCAGCCAATGACCTTCACCAGGCGCCCCACGCGGGTGCTGGATCTGATCGAGCATCGGGATTTCATCGAGGAAACCATCGAAAGCAAAATCAAGATCGAGGGCCGCAAGGCCGGGGTGGAGATCAAGGAAATCCGCCTGGGTGAGCCGTCGATCCCGCCGGAATTGCTGATTTCGCGGCTGCGGGTGCAACTGGCAGACCAATTGGGCAAGGCCTATGAGCGCGAAACCTCGGCCCAGGCCAAGCGGGTCGAGACCGAACAGGCCCGGGCCACCGCCAATGAGCAGCCGCGTCTGGTGGCGGCGCAGATCGCGGTGAAGGTCGCCAAGCAGCGCGAGGCGGAGCGGGCGGCACTGGGCTCGGCGGAGCGCAAGTTCCTGGAAGAGCTGGCCAAGGGCCAGAACGCCCAGGCCAGCGTGCTGGGCAAGGACAGGGTGGCGATGCTGCAGGCGCTGGACAAGGTGCTCGGCACGCTGGAATCCAAGCCGGAGCTGGTGGGGCTGGTCAGCCGGCTGGTGCCGCATACGGTGGTCGGCGGCGATGGCGGCGGCCTGACCGGGGCGGCTGCCATTCTGGGTAGCGCGCTTTCAGGTAAAACGCCTGAGAAACCAGCGCAATAGACTGGCCGGCCGGCAACGCCCGCCGGCCCGGGCCTTGAGGGCGGGGCGGGATATCCACCGGCCTCGCCCCTGCGGCGCCTATGCGGGTTAAAAACTTGCGCCGGGCCGGGCTGTGCTTTAAATCTTGGCAGGCAATGGGGCGACTCGGAAATTTCCGTGCCGCCCTGACGAGGTACTAGAGGGGGTTCAAATGCCTGATCTGCTGATGGATTATCTGCCGGTCATCATTTTCATAGGAATCTCCCTGGTTATCGGGCTGGCGCTGCTGCTATCGGCGATCATTATCGCTGTCAGCCGCCCGGACAGTGCGAAAGTCTCCACCTATGAATGCGGCTTCGATCCGTTCGACGATGCGCGCATGCGTTTTGATGTGCGCTTCTATCTGGTAGCGATCCTGTTCATCATCTTCGATCTGGAAGTGGCTTTCCTGTTCCCCTGGGCGATCACCCTGAAGGAAATCGGCGTGTTCGGCTTCTGGTCGATGATGGTGTTTCTGGGGGTTCTGACTGTCGGCTTTGCCTATGAATGGCGCAAGGGAGCACTGGAATGGGATTAAAGGACTCGACTTTATTGTCTCCCACCAGCCAGGTGCCGGCCGGGGATGACGCCTTTTATGCCGGCATTTCCAACGATCTGGCCGACCGTGGCTTTGTGGTCACCTCGCTGGACGAGTTGATCAACTGGTCGCGCACCGGCTCGCTGATGTGGCTGACCTTCGGTCTGGCCTGCTGCGCGGTGGAAATGATCCAGGCGGCGATGCCGCGCTACGATCTGGAGCGGTTCGGCTTCGCGCCGCGCGCCAGCCCGCGCCAGGCCGATGTGATCATTGTCGCCGGTACCCTGACCAACAAGATGGCGCCGGCCCTGCGCAAGCTTTACGACCAGATGCCGGAGCCGCGCTATGTGATCTCCATGGGCAGCTGCGCCAATGGCGGCGGCTATTATCACTATTCCTATTCCGTGGTGCGGGGCTGCGACCGGGTGTTGCCGGTGGATGTCTATGTGCCGGGCTGCCCCCCGACGGCCGAAGCGCTGGTTTACGGCGTGCTGCAGTTACAGAAAAAAATCCGCCGGACCGGCACCCTTGAGCGGTAGCGGACCCGATACGTAAAGAGCGTGAAGATTATGGATCAGGATGCGTTGACGGAACTGAAGGAGCACATCGAGGCGGCTCTGGATCAGGACATTGTCAAGGCCAGTCTCGAAAATGGCGAGCTGACCGTCTGCGTGGTGCCCGAGCATATCGACCGGGTGCTGAAATTTCTGCGCGACGATGCGCGCTGCGGTTTCCGGGTGCTGGTGGATGTGTGCGGGGCCGATTATCCGGGTCGCAAGAACCGTATCGACGTGCTGTATCATCTGCTCAGCATGACCCGTAACCTGCGGGTGCGGGTGAAGGCGCAGATTCCCCAGGACGGCTCCATCCCCTCGGTGGTCGGGCTTTTCCCCTCCGCCATGTGGTATGAGCGCGAGACCTATGATCTGTTCGGGGTGGTGTTCGAGGGCAATCAGGATCTGCGCCGCATCCTGACCGATTACGGTTTTGAGGGGCACCCGCTGCGCAAGGATTTCCCGCTCACCGGCTTCAATGAAGTGCGCTATGACGACGAGCAGAAACGGGTGGTTTATGAGCCGGTGCATCTGGTGCAG
The DNA here is from genome assembly GCA_002869085.1 of Hyphomicrobiales bacterium. Taxonomy (GTDB): domain Bacteria; phylum Pseudomonadota; class Alphaproteobacteria; order Rhizobiales; family BM303; genus BM303. The sequence continues at coordinate 6,413 of PKTQ01000122.1, forward strand.
GAATTCCGCTCATTCGACAGCCTGAGTCCGTGGGAGGGCGAGCAATCGCTGCCCGGGTTGGACAAAGCGGCATCGGAAGGGGAGGGCTGAGGCATGGCCGAACATGATCTTCGCAACTTCCTGATCAATTTCGGGCCGCAGCATCCGTCCGCGCACGGGGTGCTGCGCATGATCCTGGAGCTGGACGGCGAGGTGGTCGAGCGGGCCGACCCGCATATCGGTCTGTTGCATCGCGGCACCGAGAAGCTGATCGAAAACAAGACCTATCTGCAGGCGATCCCCTATTTTGACAGGCTCGATTACGTTTCGCCGATGAACCAGGAGCACGCTTTCGTGCTGGCGTTCGAGAAGCTGCTGAAAGTGGACGTGCCGATCCGCGGCCAGCTCATTCGGGTGATGTATGCGGAAATCGGCCGCATCCTCAACCATCTGCTCAACGTGACCTCGATGGCGCTCGATGTGGGGGCGCTGACCCCGCCGCTCTGGGGCTATGAAGAGCGCGAAAAATGCATGATCTTTTATGAGCGCGCCTGCGGGGCGCGCCTGCATGCGGCCTATTTCCGGCCCGGCGGGGTGCATCAGGACCTGCCGGATGATCTGATCAACGATATCGAAGCCTTCTGCGAGAGCTTTCCCAAGGTGCTTGACGACCTTGAAGGGCTGCTGACCGATAACCGCATCTTCAAGCAGCGCAATGTGGACATTGCCGTGGTGTCGCTGGAGGAGGCCGAAGCGCATGGTTTTTCCGGCGTGATGGTGCGCGGCTCCGGCGCCGCCTGGGATCTGCGCCGCGCCCAGCCCTATGAGTGCTATTCGGATCTGGACTTCAAGATTCCGGTCGGCAAGAACGGCGACTGCTATGACCGCTATCTGGTGCGGATGGAAGAGATGCACCAGTCGGTGCATATCATCAAGCAATGCGTCGAGCGGCTGCGCCAGGTCAAGGGGCCGGTCTCCTGCATCGATCATAAAATCTCGCCGCCCAGCCGCAAGGAGATGAAGCGCTCGATGGAAGCGCTGATTCATCATTTCAAGCTGCATACCGAAGGCTTCAAGGTGCCGGCCGGCGAGGTTTACAGCGCCGTGGAGGCGCCGAAGGGTGAGTTTGGGGTCTATCTGGTGTCGGACGGCTCCAACAAGCCCTATCGCTGCAAGATCCGCTCGCCGGGTTTTGCGCATCTGCAGGCGATGGATTTTCTGTGCAAGGGCCACATGCTGGCCGATGTGGCGGCCGTTATCGGCACGCTGGATATCGTTTTCGGGGAGATCGACCGGTGAGTGTGCGCCGTCTTCATACCGAGCAGCCGGACAGTTTCGCCTTCACGGCGGAAAACCTGACCTGGGCTGAGGGCCAGATACGTAAATACCCGCAAGGGCGCAAGTCGAGCGCGGTGATTCCGCTGCTGTGGCGGGCGCAGGAGCAGCATGGCTGGCTGACCGAGCCGGCGATCCGCACGGTGGCGGAGATGCTGGACATGGCCCCGATCCGGGTGCTGGAGGTGGCGACCTTCTACACCATGTATAATCTGAAGCCGGTGGGAAAACATTACGTGCAGGTGTGCGGCAATATCTCCTGCATGCTGCGCGGCTCGGACGAGCTGATGCAGGCTTGCGAGCGGGAAATCGGCCCGCGCGATACCATCAATGAAGATTTGGACATGAGCTGGACCGAGGTCGAATGCGCCGGGGCCTGCACCAATGCGCCGGTGGTGGCGATCGGCGATGATTATATCGAGGATCTGACCGGCGAGAAGCTGGCCGAGATCATCGGCAAGATCGCGCGCGGCGAGGCGGTCAAGCCTGGCCCGCAGAACGGCCGTCATTCCTCGGAGCCTGAAGGCGGGGCGACCTCGCTCCTGAATGAAGAGGCGATTTTCGAAGCCTGGAAGGCGTTTTCACCGAAAATGCCGAATGAGAAGGCCGCCGAGCCTGAATTGCTGGCCGACAAGCATGAAGAGCTGGAACTGATCGCGGATGCGCATGACGAGCCCGAATTGCTTGAGGATGACCATGTGGAGCCGGTACTGCTGGCCGAGGCGCCCGAGGGCGGCGCGGATAATCTGAAGCTGATCAAGGGTGTAGGGCCGAAGCTTGAAGGCATCTTGCATGAGCTCGGCGTCTATACATTCGCGCAGGTGGCCGAGTGGACCCCGGAGAATGTGGCCTGGGTTGACGGGCGGCTGAAATTCAAGGGCCGTATCGCCCGCGACGGCTGGATCGACCAGTGCAAATTGCTGGCCAGCGGCCAGGAGACCGAATTCTCGAAACGCACGAAGAAGGGGGATGCGTAATGCTATCTGATCAAGACCGCATCTTCACCAATCTCTACGGTTTTCACGACTGGCGGCTCGAGGGCGCGCTGAAACGGGGCGTGTGGGACAACACCAAGGCGCTGCTGGCGCGGGACCAGGACGGCATCATCGATGAAATGAAGGCTTCGGGCCTGCGCGGGCGCGGCGGCGCCGGCTTTCCCACCGGGCTGAAATGGTCGTTCATGCCCAAGGACCCGGATGCGGACGGGCGGCCCAATTATCTCGTCGTCAACGCCGATGAAGGCGAGCCTGGCACCTGCAAGGACCGGGAGATCATGCGCCACGAACCGCACCGGCTGATCGAGGGCTGCCTTCTCGCCGCCTATGCCATGCGGGCGCATGCGGCCTATATCTATATTCGCGGCGAGTTCATCCAGGAACGGCATCATCTGGAAGCGGCGATCGCCGAGGCCTATGAGGCCGGGCTGATCGGCAAGGATTCCTGCGGTTCGGGCTGGGCGTTCGACTGCTATGTGCATCACGGCGCCGGGGCTTATATCTGCGGCGAGGAAACCGCGCTGATCGAGAGCCTCGAAGGCAAGAAGGGCATGCCCCGGCTGAAGCCGCCATTCCCGGCCAATTCGGGCCTTTATGGCTGCCCGAGCACGGTCAATAATGTGGAGAGCATCGCGGTGACCGGCGAAATCCTGCGCCGTGGCGGCACCTGGTTCGCGGGGCTCGGCCGGCCCAACAATACCGGCACCAAGATTTTCGGCATTTCGGGACATGTCAACAAGCCCTGCGTGGTGGAAGAAGAGATGGGTGTGGATCTGCGCGAGCTGATCGAGACCCATTGCGGCGGTGTGCGCGGCGGCTGGGACAATCTGCTGGCGGTGATCCCGGGCGGCTCGTCGGTGCCTTGCGTGCCGGCGGAGCAGTGCGAGTCGCTGAAAATGGATTTCGACGGGCTGCTCGAGGTCAAATCCGGCCTTGGCACCGCGGCGGTGATCGTGATGGACAAATCCACCGATATCGTGCGCGCCATCGCCCGTCTGTCGGCATTTTACGAGCATGAAAGCTGCGGCCAGTGCACCCCGTGCCGGGAAGGTACCGGCTGGATGAACCGGGTGATGCAGCGCATGGCCACAGGAAGCGCCCACAAGCACGAGATCGACATGCTGCTCGATGTCACCAAGCAGGTCGAGGGCCACACCATCTGCGCCCTGGGCGATGCGGCGGCCTGGCCGATCCAGGGGCTGGTGCGCCATTTCCGGCATGTGATTGAAGAGCGCATTGACGAATATACCAGCAATCCGGCCGATGCGCCGGTTGCGGCGGAGTGAGGGATCATGCCGAAACTGACCATTGACGGCATCGAGATCGAGGTTGAGAACGGCATGACCGTTCTGCAGGCCTGTGAGGAGGCGGGGGTCGAGATTCCGCGTTTCTGCTATCACGAGCGCCTGTCGATTGCCGGCAATTGCCGCATGTGCCTCGTGGAGATCGAAAAAATGCCCAAGCTGGCGGCGAGCTGCGCCATGCCGGCGGGCGAGGGCATGGTGGTGCATACCCGCTCGGACAAGGTGCGCCGCGCCCGTAACAATGTGATGGAATTCCAGCTGATCAACCATCCGCTCGACTGCCCGATCTGCGATCAGGGCGGGGAATGCGATTTGCAGGATGAGGCGATGGCCTATGGGCTGGGCGAAGGCCGGTTCACCGAGGATAAGCACGCCTTCGAGGCCAAGCATATGGGGCCGCTCATCAAGACCATGATGAACCGCTGCATCCATTGCACACGCTGCGTGCGCTTCATCGCCGAGATCGCCGGCACCGAGGAAATGGGCGCCACCGGGCGCGGCGGCTATACCGAAATCATGACCTATCTGCAGAGCGCGATCACCTCGGAACTGTCGGGCAATGTGATCGATCTGTGCCCGGTGGGGGCGCTGACCTCGCGGCCTTATGCGTTCTCGGCCCGGCCATGGGAGCTGCGCAAGACCGAAAGCGTCGATGTGATGGACGCGGTCGGCAGCAATATCCGGGTCGACAGCCGCGGAGCGGCGGTGATGCGGGTGATGCCGCGCAATCATGACGATGTGAATGAAGAATGGCTGGCCGACCGCAGCCGTTTCATCTGGGACGGGCTGAAATCGCGCCGTCTCGACCGGCCTTATGTGCGCAAGGACGGCCAATTGGTGGAAGCGGACTGGGACGAGGCGCTGGCGCTGGTGGCTGAAAAGCTCAAAAGCACCGATGGGGCCCGCATCGGCGCCATTGCCGGCGATCTTTGCGCCGCCGAGGAAATGTTCGCGCTGAAAGGTCTGATGGCGGGTCTCGGCGCGGCGAGCCTCGATTGCCGCCAGGACGGGGCGGCGCTCGAGCCATCAGCGGGCCGGGCGGGATATCTTTTCAATCCGGGCATTGCCGGCATCGAGGAGGCCGATGCGCTGATGCTGATCGGCGCCAATCCGAGGCGGGATGCACCGGTGCTGAATGCGCGTATCCGCAAGCGCTGGCTGCGCGGCGGGTTTGAAGTGGGGCTGATCGGGGAAAATGCCGATCTGACCTATGACACCACCCATCTGGGCGCCGGGCCGGACAGTCTGGCGGCGCTGATTGATGATGAGAATTATGCCGGACAATCCGAACATCCGATGGTGATTGTCGGGGCCGATGCGCTGGCGCGCCCTGATGGGGCGGCGGTGCTGGCGCTGGCGGCGAAATTCGCCCTGAAACGGGGCGCGATCAAACCGGACTGGAACGGCTTTGCGGTGCTGCACAATGCGGCCTCGCGGGTGGCCGGGCTTGATCTCGGCCTCACGCCGGGAGCGGGCGGCCAGGACGCGGCGGCGATGGTTTCGGGCGGGGTTGATGTTCTTTATCTGCTGGGCGCCGATGAAATCGATATGAGCGGGCTTGGCGAGACCTTCGTCATTTACCAGGGCAGCCACGGCGATGCGGGCGCGCACCGGGCCGATGTGATCCTGCCGGGGGCGGCCTATACGGAAAAGGACGGCATTTACGTCAATACCGAAGGTAGGGCCCAGAGCGGGCGCCGGGCGGTGATGCCGCCGGGCGAGGCGCGCGAGGACTGGAAGATTATCCGGGCGCTGTCCGGGGCATTGGGCGCCGCCTTGCCCTATGACACGCTTGAGGAGCTGCGCGCCGCCATGTTCCAGGCCGCGCCGGTGCTGGCCGAGCTCGACAGCGTGCCGCAAGCCGATGCGGGCGCCGTCCAGACGCTGGCCGGGCAGGGGGGTAGCCCCTCATCGGAGCCGTTCAGGGGCGGCGCCAATCATTATCTGGTCAATCCGATCCTGCGGGCGTCGAAAACCATGCATGACTGCGTCGCCGCGAGCGAGACAGAACAGGAGGCAACGGGTACTGATGCTTGAGTTCTTCTGGACCTATATCTGGCCGCCATTGCTGATGACCATTCACAGCCTGGCGGTGCTGGTGGTGCTGCTGATCCTGCTGGCCTATCTGCTCTATGCCGACCGGAAAATCTGGGCGGCGGTGCAGCTTCGGCGCGGGCCGAATATGGTTGGGCCGTGGGGGCTGTTCCAGTCCTTCGCCGATATGCTGAAATTCGTGTTCAAGGAAGTGGTGATACCGGCCGGTTCCAACAAGGCGATCTATATTCTGGCGCCGCTGATCACCTCGGTGCTGGCCATGTCGTCCTGGGCGGTGATCCCGGCGGCGGAAGGCTGGGCGGTGGCCGATCTGAATGTGGGCATTCTCTATATTTTCGCCATTTCCTCGCTGGAAGTCTATGGGGTGATCCTGGGCGGCTGGGCCTCGAACAACAAATACGCCTTTCTGGGCAGCTTACGCTCGGCGGCGCAGATGGTGTCCTATGAGGTCTCGATCGGTTTCGTGATCGTCACCGTGCTGATGTGCGCCGGCACCCTCAACCTGACCGAGATCGTCAATGCCCAGAAGAGTTCCTATGGCCTGTTCGGCTGGTACTGGCTGGCGCTGTTCCCGATGTTCGTGGTGTTCTTCATCTCGGCTCTGGCCGAGACCAACCGTCCGCCCTTCGACCTGCCGGAGGCGGAATCGGAACTGGTGGCCGGCTTCATGACCGAATATGGCTCGACGCCCTATCTGCTGTTCATGCTCGGCGAATATGTGGCCATCCTGTTGATGTGCGCCATGACCACGATTCTGTTCCTTGGCGGCTGGCTGCCGCCATTTGATATCGCGCCGTTCAACTGGATTCCGGGTTTCTTCTGGTTCCTGGCCAAATTCTGCGCCGTCTTCTTCATGTTCGCCATGGTGAAGGCTTTCGTGCCGCGCTATCGCTACGACCAGCTGATGCGGCTGGGGTGGAAAGTGTTCCTGCCCCTGTCACTGGCGATGGTGGTGATTGTGGCGGCGGTTCTGGTCGGCTTCGATCTGGCCCCGTGAGGAGAATGTGATGAGCAACAGATCCATGACATCCCGCGCGCTGCAGATCGCCAATTCGTTTCTGCTGAAGGATTTCGTCGGGGCGTTCTTCCTGTCGATGCGCTATTTCTTCAAACCCAAGCCGACGGTGAACTATCCGTTCGAGAAGGGGCCGCTCAGCCCTCGCTTCAGGGGCGAGCATGCGCTGCGGCGCTATCCCAATGGCGAGGAGCGCTGCATCGCCTGTAAATTATGCGAGGCGGTGTGTCCGGCGCTGGCCATCACCATCGAGGCCGGGCCGCGCCAGAATGACGGCACCCGCCGCACCACCCGCTACGATATCGACATGACCAAATGCATCTATTGCGGTTATTGCCAGGAGGCCTGCCCGGTGGAGGCGATCGTGCTGGGGCCGAATTTTGAATTTGCCACCGAAACCCGCGAAGAGCTGTTCTACGACAAGGGGCGGCTGCTGGCGAACGGAGATCGCTGGGAGCGCGAAATCGCCAAGAACATCGCGCTTGACGCGCCGTACCGGTAGCTGATGAGGAAATGAGAAAACAATGATAGAAGCAGCCTTTTTCTATCTCTATGCCATCATCCTGGTGGTGTCGGCCTTCATGGTCATCGTGTCGCGCAACCCGGTGCACTCGGTGCTGTTTCTCATTCTGGCCTTCTTCAACGGCGCGGCCCTGTTTGTGATGCTGGGGGCGGAGCTGCTGGGCATGCTGCTGCTGATCGTCTATGTGGGCGCGGTGGCGGTATTGTTCCTGTTCGTGGTGATGATGCTCGATATCGACTTTGCCGAAATGCGCAAGGGCCTGCTGAAATATCTGCCGGTCGGCGGCGCGGTCGGGGTGGTGGTGATGCTTGAGCTGCTGATCGTGTTCGGTAGCTGGGCGGCGGCGCCCGACGCGGCCAGCCATCTTGGCGCGCCGGCGCCCGAGGGCCTGACCAATACCGAGGCGCTGGGGCAGATTCTTTACACCAAATATGTCTATTTCTTCCAGCTTGCGGGGCTGGTGCTGCTGGTGGCGATGATCGGCGCGATCGTGCTGACCCTGCACCACCGCGAAAACGTCAAGCGTCAGAACATCCCGGACCAGATCGCCCGCACCCGCGAGATGGCGGTCGAGCTGAAGGATGTCGAGCCGGGGCAGGGGATTTGATGCGATGATTGGACTGGAACATTATCTTTCACTGTCGGCGGTGCTGCTGACCATCGGCATGTTCGGCATCTTCCTCAACCGGAAGAATGTGATCATCATGCTGATGTCGGTCGAGCTGATGCTGCTGGCGGTCAATATCAATCTGGTGGCGTTTTCGAGTTTTCTGGGGGATCTCACCGGGCAGGTGTTCGCCATGCTGGTGCTGACTGTGGCGGCGGCGGAAGCGGCGATCGGCCTGGCTATCCTGGTGGTGTTCTTCCGTAATCGCGGCTCAATCGATGTCGAAGATGTCGACATGATGAAGGGGTAGGGGGCATGTATACGACAATTGTATTCCTGCCGCTTCTGGGCGCCATACTGGCCGGGTTTTTCGGCCGGTTTCTGGGGGTCAAAGCGAGTGAGGTGATTACCAGCGGCTTCGTGCTGCTCGGGGCACTGCTGTCCTGGATCGCCTTTTTCCAGATCGGCGTCGGCGGCGAGACCGCCCATGTCACCGTGCTGCCCTGGATCAAATCGGGCGGGCTTTCGGTGGACTGGGCGCTGCGCATCGACACGCTGACCGCGGTGATGATGGTGGTGGTCAACACGGTCTCGGGCCTGGTGCATGTCTATTCCATCGGCTATATGCACCACGACCCGCACCGGACCCGGTTCTTCTCCTATCTGTCGCTGTTCACCTTCGCCATGCTGATGCTGGTGACCTCGGATAATTTCCTGCAGATGTTCTTCGGCTGGGAAGGGGTGGGCCTCGCCTCCTATCTGCTGATCGGCTTCTGGTATCAGAAACCCTCGGCCAATGCGGCGGCGATCAAGGCCTTCGTGGTCAACCGGGTCGGCGATTTCGGCTTCGCGCTCGGCATTTTCGGGGTCTATGCGGTGTTCGGCTCCATCGACTATGACACGGTGTTTGCCGCCGCGGCGGAAAAGGCCGGGCAGGAGTTCAGCTTCCTTGGCATGCAACTCGACATCGTGACCACTTTATGCGTGCTCTTGTTCATGGGCGCGATGGGCAAATCGGCCCAGTTCCTGCTGCATACCTGGCTGCCGGACGCCATGGAAGGCCCGACACCGGTCTCGGCGCTGATTCACGCCGCCACCATGGTGACCGCCGGGGTGTTCCTGGTGGCGCGCTGCGCGCCGATGTTCGAATTGTCGGTTGATGCGCGCTTCTTCGTGGTGCTGGTGGGGGCGACCACCGCCTTTTTCGCCGCCACGGTCGGCCTGGTGCAGAACGACATCAAGCGGGTGGTGGCCTATTCCACCTGCTCGCAGCTCGGCTATATGTTCGTGGCCGCCGGGGTCGGTGCTTACGGCGCGGCGATCTTTCATCTGTTCACCCATGCCTTTTTCAAGGCGCTGTTGTTCCTGGGTTCCGGCTCGGTGATCCACGCCATGTCCGACGAGCAGGATATGCGCCATATGGGCGGGCTGTTTCCGCATCTGAAAAAGACCTGGGTGCTGATGCTGGTGGGCACGCTGGCGCTCACGGGCTTTCCGCTCACCGCCGGATATTTCTCCAAGGATGCGATCATCGAATCGGCCTATGCGGCCCACAGCAATATTGGCATGTACGCCTTCGTGCTGACGGTGATCGCGGCGGCGCTGACCTCGTTCTATTCCTGGCGGCTGATGTTCATGACCTTCCATGGCAAGCCCCGGGCCAGCGATGAGGTGATGAGCCATGTGCATGAATCGCCCTGGGTGATGCTGGCGCCGCTGGTGGTGCTGGCGCTGGGGGCGCTCGGTGCGGGCTTCCTGTTCTCCGGCTATTTCATCGGCGAGCATAACCATGCCTTCTGGGCCGAGGCGATCCGCCTGGCCAAGGACAACACCATTCTTGAAGATATCCACCATGTGCCCTCCTGGGTGAAGGCGGCGCCCTTCGTGATGATGGTGGGCGGGCTGGCTGTTGCCTCGCTGTTCTACCTGGCCAAGCCCGACCTGCCGGTGCGGCTGGCGACGCGGATGCCGCGGCTTTACAAATTCCTGCTCAACAAATGGTATTTCGATGAGCTGTTCGACTGGATGTTCGTCCGGCCGGCCTTCCGCATCGGGCGCACTTTGTGGAAAACCGGTGACGGGGCGGTCATTGACGGTCTCGGTCCGGACGGGGTTGCAGCCCGGGTGCTGGCCTTCACCGGCCGGGCGGTGCGGATGCAGTCCGGTTTCGTCTATCACTACGCCTTTGCCATGCTGATCGGCGTGGCGTTCCTTATCACCTACGTCCTGTTTAATGGAATTTGATATGAATAGCTGGCCGATCCTCTCCGTCGTCACCTTCCTGCCGCTCCTGGGGGCGCTGTTCATCTTCACCATCCGGGGCGAGGACGAAACCGCGCTGCGCAATGCGCGCTATGTGGCCCTGTGGACCACGCTGATCACCTTCGTGCTGTCCCTGTTTATCTGGGGCGGCTTCGATAACTCCTCGTCTGAGTTCCAGTTCGTCGAAAAAGGCGAGTGGCTGGGCGGCAATATCAATTATCATATGGGCGTTGACGGCATTTCGATGCTGTTCGTCATCCTGACCACCTTCCTGATGCCGGCGGCAATCCTGGCCAGCTGGAAATCGGTTAAGGTGCGGGTGAAGGACTATATGATCGCCTTCCTGGTGCTGGAAACCCTGATGATCGGGGTGTTCTGCGCGCTGGATCTGGTGCTGTTCTACCTGTTCTTCGAAGGGGGCCTCATCCCGATGTTCCTGATCATCGGGGTGTGGGGCGGTGCGCGCCGGGTCTATGCGGCGTTCAAGTTCTTCCTCTATACGCTGCTGGGTTCGGTGCTGATGCTGATCGCGCTGATGGCGATGTATTGGGGCGCCGGCACCACCGACATCCCGACCCTGATGGCCCATCAGTTCCCGGCCCAGCTCCAGACCTGGGCCTGGCTGGCCTTCTTCGCGTCCTTCGCGGTGAAAATGCCGATGTGGCCGGTGCATACCTGGCTGCCGGACGCCCATGTGGAGGCGCCGACCGCCGGCTCGGTCATTCTGGCGGCGATCCTACTGAAAATGGGCGGCTATGGTTTCCTGCGTTTCTCGGTGCCGATGTTCCCGCTCGCGACCGATCTGTTTGCGCCGCTCATTTTCGTGCTCAGCGTGGTGGCGATCATCTACACCTCGCTGGTGGCGCTGGCGCAGGAGGATATCAAGAAGCTGATCGCCTATTCCTCGGTGGCGCATATGGGCTTTGTCACCATGGGCATCTTCACCATGACCATTCAGGGTGTGCAGGGCGGTATTTTCCAGATGCTCAGCCATGGCCTGGTGTCGGGGGCGCTGTTCCTGTGCGTCGGCATCATCTATGACCGCATGCATACCCGCGAGATCGCCGCTTATGGCGGGCTGGTGCACCGAATGCCGATCTATGCCTTCGTGTTCATGCTGTTCACCATGGCCAATGTGGGCCTGCCGGGCACCAGCGGGTTCGTCGGCGAATTCCTGACCCTGCTGGGGGCGTTCCGGGTCAATACCTGGGTGGCGTTCTTCGCCACCACCGGCGTGGTGCTCAGCGCCGCCTATGCCCTGTGGCTCTACCGGCGGGTGATCTTCGGCAAGCTCGAAAAAGAAAGCCTGATGAGCATCAAGGACATGAATGCGCGCGAAATCGCGATCATGGCGCCCCTGGTGGTGCTGACCGTGCTGTTCGGGATCTGGCCGGCTCCGCTGATCGATGTCACCACCGCATCGGTAGAAAAACTGATCTCCAATTACCAGGCGGCGATTTCCGCCGCATCTAGCGCGGCGCAGCACGCCGCTCTGTATTGAGGCTGATGACTATGGCGCAGACGATGGTTCCTTCATTTTGGCCGGCCCTGCCGGAACTGATGCTGGCAGTGGGCGCCATGGCGCTGCTGTTGCTGGGCGCGTTCCGCCGCGAGGGCAAGAACATGTGTGTGCTGTCCGCGGCGCTGCTGGTGCTGGCCGGCATCGCGATTCTGTTTCAGAGCGGCGAGACCACCACATTCGGCGGCGCGTTCGCGGTCGATCCCTTTATCCGGCTGATGAAGATTCTGGCCATTGTCGGCTCGCTCAGCGCCATGGCGATGTCGTTGAACTATTTCCGCAACGAAAACCTGACCATGTTCGAATATCCGATCCTGATCGTGCTGGCGACGCTCGGCATGTTGCTGATGATTTCGGCCAATGGTCTGATCGCGCTGTATCTGGGCCTGGAGCTGCAGAGCCTGGCGCTATACGTGCTTGCCGCCATCCGGCGCGACAAGCTGCGCTCGGCCGAGGCGGGGCTGAAATATTTCATTCTCGGCGCTCTGTCTTCCGGGCTGCTGCTCTATGGCGCCTCGCTGATCTACGGCTTCACCGGCACGGTGCAGTTCGAGGGCATCGCGGCGGTGGCGGCGTCGGGCGGCCCCTCGCTGGGGCTGCTGTTCGGTCTGGTGTTCCTGTTGGCCGGGCTGGCTTTCAAAATCTCGGCGGTGCCGTTTCACATGTGGACGCCCGATGTCTATGAAGGCGCGCCGACCCCGGTGACGGCGTTTTTCGCCGCCGCGCCGAAAATCGCCGCCATGGCGCTGCTGATCCGGGTGCTGTTCACGGCCTTTCCGGCCATTTCCGGGCAATGGCAGCAGATTCTGGTGTTCATCTCCCTGGCCTCGATGGTGCTGGGCGCATTCGCCGCCATCGGCCAGCGCAATATCAAACGGCTGATGGCCTATTCCTCGATCGGCCATATGGGCTTTGCCCTGGTGGGGCTGGCGGCAATGAACCAGGAAGGGGTGAGCGGTGTTATCCTCTATCTGATCATCTATCTGGTGATGACGGTCGGCACTTTCGCCTTCATTCTGTCCATGCGCCGCGACGAGACCATGGTCGAGAATATCGACGATCTGGCGGGCCTTTCCCGCACCCGGCCGATGCAGGCGCTGGCCCTGTCGCTGCTGATGTTCTCGCTGGCCGGCATTCCGCCCCTGGCCGGATTCTTCGCCAAATTCTATGTCTTTCTGGCGGCGGTGAAGTCGGGCCTGTTCCTGCTGGCGGTGATCGGTGTGCTGGCAAGCGTGGTGGGCGCGTTCTATTATCTGCGCATCGTCAAGGTGATGTATTTCGATGAGCCGGAAGGCGAGGCCTTCGAGCCGATGCCGCGCGAGCTTGGGCTGCTGTTTTCGGTGGCGGGTCTGTTTGTTCTGGTGTTCTTCCTCTATCCGGCGCCGGTGCTGAAAGCGGCGCAGAACGCGGCGGCGGTCCTGTTCTGACCCGGTTCCTGAGTTGATGCCCGATGACCCTATCCTGCCGGCCGGCTCTGCATTAGCCCGTTTCGACGAGATCGATTCCACCAATTCCGAAGCCTTGCGGCGCGCGCCGCAAGAAGGGCCGCTCTGGGTCTGGGCCAGGGTCCAGACCAAGGGGCGCGGCCGCCAGGGGCGGGTATGGGCCTCGGGGCGCGGCAATCTTTATGCCTCGCTGCTGCTGCCGGTGGATTTCGAGCCGGCCTTGACGCCGCAGGTCTCCTTCGTGGCGGCGCTGGCGGTGCATGACACGGCGGCGCAATTGTTAGGGAAGGGCGATCCGTCGGACCGGCTGAAGTTGAAATGGCCGAATGATGTGCTGCTCGGCGGGGCGAAGATTGCCGGCATCCTGCTGGAAGGCGCCTCGAGCGGCGCGGCGCGGGGGGCGGTGGCCATCGGCTGCGGCATTAATCTCGCCCATCACCCCGAACTCGACGAGCGCAAGGCGACCTCGCTGGGGGCCTATGGATGCGAAGTGGAAGCCGGCGCGGCGCTCAGCGTGCTGGCGGCGGCGATGCAGGCCCGGCTCGGGCAATGGCGCGGCGGGGCGGGCTTTGCCGCCATTCGCGCCGACTGGCTGGCGCGGGTTGGCGGGCTTGGCGAGCGGGTGGAGATCCGGCTGCCGAATGAGCGCCGCAGCGGTATCTTTGCGACCATCGACAGCGGGGGTGCGCTGATTTTGCGACTTGATGACGGGCAGGAACAGCGTATTACCGCCGGGGACGTCTTTACATTGGGGCATGACAGGGTATGAGCGGCAAACGCAAAGCCGGACAGGACGAATTGGTATTTCTGCCTTTGGGCGGGGCCGGCGAGATCGGCATGAATCTCTATCTCTATGGCCTGGGGCCGGCCTCGGCGCGGCAATGGATCATCGTCGATCTCGGCATCAGCTTTCCGGGGCCGGAACTGCCGGGGATCGAGGTGGTGATGCCGGACACGGCGTTTCTGGAGCAGATGGACGGGGAATTGCTGGCCATCGTGCTGACCCATGCCCATGAGGATCATTACGGCGCCATTCCCTATTTGTGGCCGCGCCTGAAGGTGCCGGTCTATGCCACGGCGTTTTCGGCCGGGCTGCTGCGGATGAAACTGCATGAAACCGGCCTTGAGGACGAGGTGCCGGTGCATCTGCTGCATCAGGGCGAGCGCTTTAAGATCGGGCCGTTCGATCTTGAGCTGATCACCGTCACCCATTCCATCCCCGAGCCCAATGCCCTGGCGATCCGCACCCGGCAAGGCAATGTGCTGCATAGCGGCGATTGGCGCATCGATCCCGACCCTGTGGTGGGGGACAAGTTCGACGAGGCCCGCATGCGCGCCTTCGGCGCCGAGGGCTGCCGGGCGGTGATCTGCGATTCCACCAATATATTAAGCTCGCGGCAGGCGCCGTCCGAGGCTGAGATCGGTAAGAACCTGGCCAAGCTGGTGGCCGAGGCCGAGGGGCGGGTGGCGATCACCACCTTTGCGTCCAATGTGGGGCGCATCCTGTCGGTGATGCGGGCGACCAAGGCGGCGGGGCGGCATCTGGTGCTGGCCGGGCGCAGCATGCATAAATTCGTGGCGCTGGCGCGCGAGACCGGCCTCATTCCGCAACAGGGCGAATTGCTCAGCGAGGATGATTACGGCTTTCTGCCGCGCGAAAAGGTGGTGCTGCTATGCACGGGCAGTCAGGGCGAGGCGCGGGCGGCGCTGTCGCGCATCGCGTCGGGCAGCCATCCGCGCATCACCCTCAATAAGGGCGATACGGTGATTTTCTCGTCCAAGACCATCCCCGGCAATGAAAAAGAGATCGGCGCGGTGGAGAACAATCTGGCGGCGCTGGGGATCAAGACCATCCATGGCAGCGCCGATTTCCCGGTCCATGTCACCGGCCATCCCTATTGCAACGAGGTCGAGCGGCTGTATGACATGCTGAAGCCTGAAGCCGCGATCCCGATCCATGGCGAAACCCTGCATCTGGCCACCCATGCCGAGCGCGCCCGGGAATGGGGGGTGAAAGAGACGGTGATGGCCCGCAATGGCGATCTGGTGCGGATTGCGCCGGGGAAGCTGGAGATTTGCGGGGCGGCGCCGGCCGGGCGGCTATGCCTTGACGGCAAGATAACCGTGCCGGCCGAAAACGGGCCGTTGCGGATCCGGCGGCGGCTCAACTTTGCCGGCGCGGTGGTGGTGTTTCTGGCCATCGACAAGCGCGGCGCGCTCGCCGACGATCCGCTGTTCGAGGTCATGGGGCTGCCGGAGCGGGACGATTATGGCGATGCCATGGAGGATGTGATATTCGAGGCCATTGACGAGGCGCTGGACGTTGTGCCGCGCAAAAGGCGCCAGAACACCGATACGCTGGCCGAGACCGTGCGCCGTTCGGTGCGCCGGGCGGTGCGCGAGGCCTGGGGCAAGAAGACCGAATGCCGGGTGCAGATCGCGCGGGTCTGAGCCGCCCCGGCCGAACAGGGGCATGCGCAGGCAGTAGCTGGCCTTTGCCGGGAAAGGAGACATCATGATCGGACAACTCAACCATGTCGCCATTGTGGTGCCGGATCTGGCGGCGGCGGCGGCGTTTTACGCCGAGGCGCTGGGCGCGAGCGTTTCGGCGCCCCATGATCTGCCCGAGCATGGGGTGACGACGGTGTTTGTGGAACTGCCCAATACCAAGATTGAATTGCTGCACCCGCTGGGGGCGGACTCACCGATTGCCGGTTTTCTGGCCAAGAACCCGGCCGGCGGCATGCACCATGTCTGTTACGAGGTCGAGGATATCATCGCGGCGTGCGATCATCTGGTGGCTTCCGGGGTGCGGGTGCTGGGGGACGGCGAGCCCAAGACCGGAGCCCATGGCAAGCCGGTGCTGTTCCTGCATCCCAAAGACGGGCTCGGCACGCTGATCGAGCTTGAACAGGCCTGACCGGGCCCGCGCCTGACCATATTCACCGCGATCTGAAGGTCTTGCTGCCGAATTTGCTGCCAAACGAGTCATGTACGCCGCCCGGGGCTTTGACCGGCGGTTTGGGCTTCGGGTTCGGCTTGGGCTTGCCGGCGGGGATGCCGGTGCGCGGCAGGCAGAACGCCCGCCCGGGGATGCACCTGGCCGCTTCGCCGCGCGGTTTGCAGGGGCGCATGCCGCGCGGGCAGATCATGCCCTGGCTGCAGCTCTGCCGGGCGGGAGCGAAACAGCCGCCCCGGCCGAAGCGCCCGGGGGCGCAGAGACGGCGCGGCGGCGCGCATCGGCCACCGGTGGCCGTCCCCGCCGGTCTGGCGCGGGAGGTGGCGGGCTGATGGCGCGAAGAGGGCGCGGTGCGATGAAAATTCTGCAAGGGCGTATTGGCCTGTGGGCGCTGGGGTGACAGGCACAGCCCATTGGCGGGGATGCAGCGCGGGCGCTGGCCGGCGATCCGGCAAACCCTGAACCCGGCCGGGCAGACAAGGCCGCCGGCGCATCTTTGCGCGCCGGGCAGGAAACAGCGCCCGGGGCCATGGATGCCGGGCGGGCACCAGCGCTGGGGCGGCCGACAGCGCGAGACGGGCTGGGTGACGGCTGGGCGCGGCGGTACCACCGCTCCGGAGTTCGCCGGATTATGGGCGCGCGAGGCCCCAGTCTGATGGAAGCGGCTGAGGGCGGGCGCATGCACGGGCCGGCAGCTCTGTCCGCCCGGGATGCAGGAGGCCCGCTGGCCGGGGCGCTTGCAGGGCTTGAACCCGGCGGGGCAGACCATACCCTGGCCGCATCTTTGCGCGCCGGGCAGATAGCAGCGCCCGGGGCCATAGGCGCCGGCCGGACACCATCTTTGCGGTAGCCGGCAGCGGGGTTGCGGTCGCGGCTGCGGGATGGTCTGGGGCGGCGGGGCCTGTTTTTTCAGGCGCGAGCGACAGCGCTCGCCCGGGCGGGCGCAATAGGCAGGCTCGCCGGGCAGTTTGCAGAAATATGATCCGCGCCAGCACACCAGCCCCTTGATGCAGATTTGCTGCGGCGTGATGCAGCCGCCATTGCCATTAGCACCGCGCGGGCAATAGGTGCGGCCGGGGCGGCAAGGCGAGCCGGGCAGCTGTTTGCGGGGCGGCTTTATGCGCGGCGGCTTTATGCGTGGCGGCTTTATGCGTGCCGGCTGTATGCGGGGTGGCTGTATGCGGGGCGGGGGTGCGGTCTGGTACTTGGCCCTCGCGGCGGCCTGGATGCGGCGGGCCTTGGCGCAATTGCCGAACTGCCAGCATTCGAGCAGGGCATTGATGCGC
>PKTQ01000185.1 GCA_002869085.1 Hyphomicrobiales bacterium
CCAGATAATCGGCAAGCCCGTCCACGCCGCCAAAGCCGCCGACGCGGAATGAACCCGGCGCGGTGCGGCGGGTTTTGGTGCGCCCGGCAAAGGAGGTGATGGTTTCAAGTCCGGGCTCGCCGGCCAGTTCCTCGGCCAGGGCAAAGCCCTCCGACGAGCCGCCGAGAATGAGTAGCCTGAAAGTCACGACATCACCTTTTGCCCATGTTCACGGGGTCTCAGCTTTACTATAGTCGCGGCCATGAATCATAGCCCCAAAACCCCGAAAGCTCTGGTTATCGCCGCGCCGGCGACCGGTTCGGGTAAAACCACCCTGACCCTCGGCCTGCTGCGCGCTCTTAAGCGGCGCGGGCTGCGTCTCGCCCCGGCCAAGATCGGGCCGGATTATATCGATCCGCGCTTCCATCAGGCGGCCTGCGGGCGGCCTTGCGTCAATCTTGACGGCTGGGCCATGCGCCCCGGTCTGCTGCGGCAACTGGCCCATCAGGCGGCGGCGGGCAGCGATCTGCTGCTGGCCGAGGGGGTGATGGGGCTCTATGACGGCGGCGCCGAGCCGGGGCATCTTGGCCGGGGCTCGACGGCGGATGTGGCGCGGGCGCTGGGGCTGAAGGTGGTGCTGGTGGTGGATGCCTCGGGGCTCGGCCAGTCGGTGGCGCCGCTGGTGCAGGGCTTTGCCGGTTTCGACCCCAGCGTGGAAATCGGCGGGCTGATCCTCAACAAGGTGGCCGGAGCGCGCCACGAGACCATGCTGCGCGAGGCGCTGGCGGTGGTGCCGGTGCCGATTTTAGGGGCGATGCCCCGGGTGGGGCAAGCATCGCTGCCCTCGCGGCATCTGGGGCTGGTGCAGGCGGGCGAAATGCATGACCTCGAAGCCTTTATCGAAGCCTCGGCGGACCGCATCTCGGACCATGTGGATCTGGACGCCTTCATTGAGATCGGCGGCGGGCTCAGCGGGGCGGCGCCGTCGCCCTGCCGGCTTCTGCCGCCGCCAGGCCAGCGCATCGCATTGGCCGAGGATGTGGCGTTCGGCTTTTCCTACAGCCATCTGCTGGAGGGCTGGCGCGCCATGGGGGCGGAAATATCGCTGTTTTCGCCGCTGAATGACGAGGCGCCGGCGGAGGATGCGGATGCGGTCTATCTGCCGGGCGGATATCCGGAGCTGCACGCCCCGCTGCTGGCCGGCAATCATCTGTTCCTCACCGGCCTCAGCCAAGCGGCGGCGCGGGGGGCGGCGGTCTACGGCGAATGCGGCGGCTTCATGGTGCTGGGCGAGGGGCTGGTGGATGCTTCCGGCGCGCGGCATAAAATGGCCGGGCTGCTGGCGCTCGAGACGAGCTTTGCCCAAAGGCGGCTGCATCTTGGCTATCGGCGCTTAGTGTTGGGCGAGGATTTTGCCGGGCTTAGGTGCGGCCAGGCCTTGCGCGGCCATGAGTTTCACTATGCCTCCACCCTCTCCTCGGGCGGTGATGCGCCCCTGTTCCGGCTTGCGGGCGGCGATGAGACCACCGGGCTGCGGCGCGGGTCTGTGGCGGGCTCGTTCATGCATCTCATTGATCTTGACGGGGATTGCTGATGCCTGGCCATGATGTGCTGGCGATGATCGCGGTGCTGGCGCTGCTGATCGACGCGGCGGCCGGCGAGCCGGGCGCGCTGTGGGGGCGGATCGGCCATCCGGTGCGCTGGATGGGCGCGGCTATTGAGGGGCTGGATCAGCGCCTCAACCGCCACGGGGACTCGCCGCGCCAGCTCAGAATGGCGGGAGGATTGGCGCTGCTCATCCTGCTGGGGGCGGCGGCGACCATAGGCGCGGTGATCACCCTGATGCTGCCGGCCTCGCCATTGGGCTATGGCATCGAGGCGCTGATCGTGTCGGTGTTCATCGCCCAGCGCAGCCTTTTCGAGCATGTGGCGGCGGTGGCGGCGGCGTTTGAGGAGGGCGGGCTCACAGCGGCGCGCAAAGCGGTATCGCTGATTGTCGGGCGCGATCCTGACATGCTGGACGAGGCGGGCATCGCCCGCGCGGCGATCGAATCCTGCGCCGAGAATTTCTCCGACGGTGTCACCGCACCGCTCATCTGGTATCTGATCGGCGGGCTGCCGGGCCTGCTCGCCTATAAGATGCTCAATACCGCCGATAGCATGATCGGCCATCGCTCGGTGCGCCATGAGCATTTCGGCTGGGCGGCGGCGAAATGCGACGATGCGGCCAATTTTCTGCCGGCGCGGCTGGCCGGGCTGATCATTGCGGTTGCCGGGCTGGCGGGCGGCTCAGTTGCCGGCGGGTTGAAGGCGATGCGGCGCGATGCGGGGCATCACCGCTCGCCCAATGCGGGCTGGCCGGAAGCGGCCATGGCCGGGGTGCTGGGGCTGGCGCTCAATGGTCCGCGCATTTATGACGGGCGCATGACCGATGACGGCTGGATGAATGCGGGCGGGCGGATCGAGGCGGGAGCGGCGGATATCGGCCGGGCGCTGCGGCTTTTTCTCGCCGCCTGCGCCGTTCAGGCGCTGTTGGTATCGGCGCTGGCGGCGGGGTTGTGGGCATGGCTTTGAGCGATGCGCAGAATCCGATCGAGATCGAGATGGCGTTCCATATGCGCCGCCAGGCGATCCAGGGTCTGTTCGATCTGCTGTTCATAGCCGGGGCCGGTTGAAGGCGCGGCGCCGAGATTGGCCAGAAAGGTGCGGCGGAAGGCATCGTCGCTGAACAGGCCGTGCATATAGGTGCCGCAAATGCGGCCATCGGTCGAGCAGGCGCCGTCGCTGCCCTCTTGCCGCCGCAGGAAGGGGCGCTCGCGGTCCGGGCCCTCGGTGTGGCCGAGATGGATTTCATAGCCATGCAGTTCAAGGCCGCTGGCGGCATGAATGCCGGTGGCAGGATGGGTGCTTTTATCGGGGGTTAAAACGGTTTCCACATCAAGGAGGCCCAGCCCCTCGGCGGAGGATCGAGCCCCTTCAATGCCGTGCGCGTCGCTGATACGCCGGCCGAGCATCTGATAGCCGCCGCAAAGGCCGAGCACATGGCCGCCGCGGCGCAGATGCGCGCGGATATCCACATCCCAGCCATTGGCTTTGAGAAATTCAAGATCGGCCAGGGTCGATTTGCTGCCCGGAATGATCACCAGATGGCAATCGCCCGGCACCGGCTGGCCCGGCTTGATCATGTCGAGCCGCAGGCCCGGTTCCATCGACAGGGGGTTGAGATCGTCGAAATTGGCGATGCGGGACAGTTTCAGCACCGCGACGCGGATATTGCCGCCCTGGCGCGGGGTCCGGCTTTCGAGATCGAGCGAATCCTCGGCCGGCAGGAAAGAAGCGTCCTCGAACCAGGGCATGATGCCGAGCGCCGGCCAGCCGGTGCGGCGGGCGATCTCGGTATTGGCGTCCTCGAACAGGGCCGGGTCACCGCGAAACTTGTTGATCAGGAAGCCCTGGATCAGGGCGCGCTCGTCCGGCTCGAGCAGGGCATGGGTGCCGACAAGGGCGGCGATCACCCCGCCCCGGTCGATATCGCCGGCCAGCAGCGCCGGAATGCCGGCCTTAGCGGCGAAGCCGAGATTGGCGATGTCGCCGGCGCGCAGATTGACCTCCGCCGGGCTGCCGGCGCCCTCGACCAGCACCAGATCGGCCTGTTGCGACACAATCGCAAAACTTTCCAGCACTGCCGGCAATAGCTTTGGTTTCAGGGCGGCATAGTCGCGGGCGGCGCAGCTGGTGAGGCGCCTGCCCTGCACCACCACCTGGG
>PKTQ01000264.1 GCA_002869085.1 Hyphomicrobiales bacterium
AACGTCAAGGTTCTTTGAGAAAACAGCCCTTTTTCTCCATCATTATGCCGACCCACAACACTCCGGAACTGTTGCTGGAAAAGGCGATTCATTCTGTCCAGCAGCAATGGTATCCCCATTGGGAATTCCTCATCGTGGATGATGGAAGCGAGGATGAAAATACGATCCGGGTGCTGAAAGCCATAGATGATCCCAGAATCAGGGTCATGTTCCAGTCTGAGAACAAAGGGGTCTCCGCGTCGAGCAATTTGGCGATTGAGCAGATCCAGGGCGATTATGCAGTCTTTCTGGAGCATGAGGATGAACTGACCGAAAACTGCCTTTGGGAATTGGCCGTGGAGATCGATCATAGCAATGCGGATTTCCTGTATAGCGATGAAGATAACATCGATGCAGCCGGCAATTTCATGCAGCCCTTTTTCAAGCCGGACTGGTCTCCCGATGCTCTGATGAGCATGATGTATGCGTGCCGTGTCAGTTGCATTCAGGTGGAGCTGTTGCATTTGGCTGGCCCCCTCAACCCCGAATATGATGGTGCTCAGGAATGGGATCTGATCCTGCGGGTCACTGAGAAAGCGCGCAAGATTTCACACATTCCCAAGGTCCTCTATCACAGGAGAATGAGATCGGAATCCGCTGCGATGGATGCAGGCCGGGCTCTGAGGGTTGCCAAGTTGGGAAAGCGCTTGCGTGAAGAGGCGCTGGTCAGGCGAGGGCTTGAAGGGACATTGGAGGCGCTTGAGATTGCCCCGATATATTATCGCGTCAATTATCACGCACAGGAGGGTGCGAAACTCTCCATTTTGATTCCCAGCCGGGATAACGGTGCGATCCTGGAGAAATGCGTTCACTCGATCCTTAACGCTAAAGCGTTGGAGGATTTCGAGATTATTATTATCGACAACGGTTCTGAAGATGCTGAGACTCTCAACATTCTGAGCCGTTTGAAATCTATTCAGCCTGTCCGCATTATCGACCATGCTAAACCGTTCAACTTCTCGCAGCTGAATAATGTTGGAATTGAGCATGCCACAGGGAATTATATCCTCCATCTGAATGATGATACTGAAATTGCCTCTTACGATGCCATTCAGCGCATGCTGGGCTATTGCCAATTGCCGCATATAGGTGCAGTCGGCGCCAGGCTTCTTTATCCGGGGGGACGCAGAATTCAACATGCCGGCGTTCTCAATCTGTCAAATGGGCCTTCGCATGCCTTTGCCCATTCGATGTCAGAGGATATTCACTATTACCTGCGGAACCATCTCGAATATAACTGGCTGGCGGTGACCGGGGCCTGCCTGATGGCGGATCGCCGCAAGCTGGATGAGATTGGCGGTTGGGATGAGGATTTTCCGGTTTCGTATAATGATGTTGAGCTTTGCTTCCGGCTTCATAAGGCAGGCTATTTCAACATCGTTTCACAGGCATCGGAATTGATCCATCATGAATCCGTATCACGCGGCCATGACAGAGCCAGTTTCACAAAGCGGTTCAGACTGCGAAGAGACAGGGTAAGGCTGTACAAGAAGCACCCGGATTTGTTCGGGCATGATCCTTTTTTCAACGTCAATCTTCATGAAAAGGGCACATATTTTCAATTGGCTGATGAAGAGCGGGCATAGAGGAGCCTGAATCTGCTAATCGTTCAAAAATGAAGGAATGGCATAGAGACGACAAAGAAGTTCGCCCTCACAGCGCGATTGGCAATAAGTCGCCAATATCGCTGATTAAAGGGTCAGCTGCCACATCGCCCGCCCCGAGCCAAAACCCCGGAAAATCCCAGCCGGGTGGGTCAATAACGCGGAGCACAAGCTCAACAGGAAAACACCCGACTGATTGGTCCAACTAAGGGTAGAGACTCAAGAGATTTTCGATATGATGTTTTCGAAATTGATTCAGGGGAAATCATATGGGCCCTCAGAAGGAGCCGGGCGTATTTCGGCTGCGTCAAAATATGATTTCTGTCAAGAAATCTAGACAGTTATCATTCCTTTCCTGGTGGCGGCGCCTCAAAGCCACCAGATCAGCGCACAAACGCCATATACGAGCGGATAATGCATTTCAGGGCCAGCCTGGTTCCGATTATCAATTCTCAGACAATCCATACGCTATGGTTGAGACAAATGCCGAGCATACCCCCGCCACTGGTTTGTGGCGAAACCCCAAAAAGACTGAAATAACAACAAGCTTCGGATTTGATATTAAGACTGATATCAACCCTCAAAATGCCGCATGCCAAATCCTGATAGTTTGCCAGCATGCTCCCACGGTCAAACATGCCGGGGGGCTTCGCATTCTCGACATGCTTCACAAGATCAAACGCAAGCATGCTCGCACATATATTGAGCTCTTTTCATCAGCAGACCTTCATTTATACGGGACGATGGCCGAGGTTACCCAGATCGTTGATCAAGTGGTTATCGCCGAGAAATACAATTTCTCTCTGACGGAATATTTGCACCGCACGCCTGAGTGCCGCTATTTCGATATCGTTGATTTCCAGGCCCCGCAACCGCCCGAAATTGTTGAATCTTATCGGCATATAGGACGGAAGCTGATCTTCACCCCGATGGAAAGCCATATTCGCAATGAATGCATAGAGCGCGAAATTGAATTGATTCCCGAAAAGGATCTCATCTCGGACAAAGCGATCGAAGAAGCAAAGCTCTGCCGACTTGTTGACCAGACCGTCTGCGTCTCCAATAAGGACAGGGATGCGGTTGCAAGCTGCGTCAAGGCGGATGTCGTGGCCATAGAGACCTGCATTTCCGATATTGAATTCAACGGCGAGCACGTGCCGATTAACCCCAATGATCAGGCCGTATGCTATGTGGCCTATTTTGGCTCGGAGACCAACAGGGAAGCGCTGATTTGGTATCTGAATAATGTGCATCCGAAAATATGTGAAGCGTTGACCGACTATGAGTTCCGGATCATCGGACAGGGCGACATTTCCGATATACTGGCCGGGAAACACAAGGCTGTCCGATATATCGGTGAGGTCGACCGCATCGCGCCTCACATCAAAGCGGCGGCGGTGGGGATTGCGCCCGCACTCAGCGGATCGGGTTTTCGCGGCAAGATCAGCCAGCATGCCTTTTTGGGCATCCCCACCGTTGCCACATCTCTGGCAGCAGAGGGTCTGGCCTATAAACACGGCCATTCAATCATGATTTCCGATGATCCGGAAGTTTTCGCGGATTGCGTCATCAAGCTCCTGCAGGATGGACGATTGCGTCGGCAAATCAGTGAAGCTGCGGCTGATGTCTGCCAATCGGCTTATGTATGGGAATCAAAGTGGCAGGACATCACCAAAGTCTATGATCTCCCCCCCAATCCGGACGTAATTTCGATGCCAACAGTACATGCTGTTGTGCCCTCCTATCAGCACGCCCCTTTCATCGAGGAGCGGCTGCGGTCGATTTTCGGTCAGGAATATCCGAACATCCGCGTATCTGTCATAGATGATCACTCAAATGACGGATCGCACGAGATCATTGAGCGGCTGCGTGGTGAATTCGAGTTCGACTATATCCGGAAGGATCAGAACAGCGGCACACCGTTCAGTGCCTGGAAATATGCCGCCGAGAATACGACGGAGGATCTGATCTGGATCTGCGAGAGCGATGATTCCTGTGACTCTTTTCTGGTTGGCAAATTGGTGAAGCTGATCATGATGCGCAATCGGACTAAAATCGCCTATTCGGCTTCCTGGATGATGGATGAGCATGGCGAAGCGTGCGGATCAACCGACAATTATTTTTCTAAGATATTCCACCCCACGCGCTGGCAACGAGCCTTCATTGCTGATGGCAGCCATGAGCTGCATCAATATCAGCGCTTCGGCATGGTGCTGCCCAATATGAGTAGCGCCCTGATCGACTCTGCTGTGTTCAAAGCCGCCTTCACACCCAGCGTTATGAAATACAAGCTGGCAGGGGATTGGCTGTTTGTGGGACAGGCAATGCAGCTTGGCGACATTGCCTACACACCTGAACGTCTCAACAGGTTCCGGCAACATGACGAGACAGCACGCACCAGAACTGATATTGCGCGCCGTACCGCCGAGCATGTATCGGTGCGTCTGTCCCTATCGGCTCAATCAGGCGCATCGGAACGGGACATTATGGAAGCCGTCAAATACGACCTGCGTGAGCTATGTGGAAATCCCGACCTTGCTGATCAGGTCAGAATTGAAATGAAAAATCTCGACCCGGACCATGAGAAACAGCTTGCGGCCCTCCTCAAGGAGCATTGCAGCCATGGGGGCCTTGGCAATGATCTCGCAAAGGCTTTGGAAAACAGGACTCTCTGAGTTACATCAGCGATCAGAGGCAGTATGAGGGTACAAACTTGATCTCTCCAAACGATTATCTGACCACCGTCATGCGTAATTTCGACAAACTACGCGGAATGTCTGATCAAATCAGTAAAGCAGCCGATATCTGCATCAACAGTGTCGGGACGGGAGGCAAGGTCATATTCTGTGGGAATGGCGGTTCAGCCGCGGACAGTCAGCATCTTGCCGCCGAACTCATAGGCAGATTTGTGATCGACCGGAACCCGATACCGGCGCTCGCATTGACTGTAGACACCTCGGCTCTGACAGCGATCAGCAATGACTTTGGCTATGAGGAGGCGTTCGCACGGCAATTGCATGGAATCGGGCGCAAAGGGGATGTTCTGATTGGCCTCTCAACCAGCGGCACCAGCCGGAACGTCGTGCGTGCATTCGAGACAGCTCACGAACTCGGAATTGTCCGCATTGCGATGACCGGTGAAACCGATAGCCCAATGAGCGCCATGGCAGATCTTTCGCTTCAAATGCCATCACGCATATGCAGCCATATCCAGGAAATGCACATCGCAGTGGGCCATATCATATGCGGCATCGTGGAGAAAGACTCTTGCTCCGACAGGCAGTGATACTGGTCGGCGGCTTGGGCACGCGCCTCGGCTCTCTGACCCGCGATGTCCCCAAGCCAATGCTGCCTGTCGCAGGTGAGCCGTTTCTGGATATCCTGCTGCGGAATATCGTAAGGCACGGATTTGAGGACATCATTCTGCTCGCCCGCCATCAGGCACAGAATATACGTGATCATTATGCCTCGAGACGCATTGGGAACGCGTCGATCAGGGTTTTGGAAGAGACCGCCAAGGCCGGCACGGGAGGAGCGCTCAGGGAAGCGGCAAGCGAGCTGGATGAAGTATTTCTGCTCAGCAATGGCGATTCTCTGTTCGATTTCAACTACCTTGCACTGGCCCAGCATTTTCGGGAAAAAGCCTGCACGCTCGCACTCGCCTTGCGTGAAGTGCCGGATGTCAGCCGATACGGTCAGGTGGGTTTGGATATATCCGGCAAGGTTGTAAGCTTCGCCGAGAAGAATCGAATCTCAGGGGGGCCGGGACTGATCAATGGGGGTGTTTATGTCGTGTCACGTCAAATCCTCAAGGATATTGGCTCCGGAGAAATATCGCTTGAAAACGATGTGATCCCGCCGCTCATTAAGCGTGGCCATGTCTACGGCAAACAGTTTGATGGCTATTTTCTTGATATCGGTATACCTGCCAGCTATGCGCGAGCTCAGCATGAGCTACCCGCTCAGATGAACCGTAAAGTGGTCTTCTTTGACCGCGACGGCACATTGAACCGCGACGAGGGTTATACGCATAAGGTTGAGGATCTGGTTTGGCTCCCCGGATCGATGGAGGTAATCCGGCGCTGCAATGAAGCGGGGAGACTGGTAATCGTTCTGACCAACCAAGCCGGAATCGCATATGGCTATTACGATATAGACCAAATGCATCGCTTCAACCGGGCAATGAACGACCAGTTGCGCGAACAAGGAGCCCATATCGACGCTTTCTACTTCTGTCCGCACCACCCGAATGGGGCCGTAGCCAATTTAACCCGAGCTTGTTCGTGCCGTAAGCCAGGCACAGGGTTGTTTGAACAGGCCTGTGGCGATTGGCCTATTGATCTGAGCGACGCCGTTATGATTGGTGACAAACCTAGCGATCTTGCCGCAGCCAAAGAATTCGGGGTCAGGGCGCTGCGGACCGATGGATCGGACCTGGAAAATATATTTGAAAACATAGAGATCTAAATGCCTGTAATTGTT
The DNA here is from genome assembly GCA_002869085.1 of Hyphomicrobiales bacterium. Classification (GTDB taxonomy): domain Bacteria; phylum Pseudomonadota; class Alphaproteobacteria; order Rhizobiales; family BM303; genus BM303. Next base: position 6,126 of record PKTQ01000264.1, read on the forward strand.
AAAACTCCTCTGCGGATTAGCTTATTCGGCGGCGGAACCGACTATCGTGAATATTTCGATCGCAAGGGCGGTGCGGTTCTGGGCGGCACAATCAACAAGCATATCTATATGGTTCACCTTCCGATGTCGCCGGTTGCCCAGACCCGCTACCGGCTGACTTACAGCAAAGTTGAAACCATCGACCATATCGATGATATCCAGCACCCCGTAATCCGTGAAGTTCTGAAAGATGAGAACTATGACATCCCGTTTAATCTTGCCATAATCTCGGATGTCCCTGGTGGTAGTGGTCTGGGCAGTTCCTCGTCATTTACGGTCGGTTTTCTCAAACTCTTGCGGTATTTGAAGGGGGAGATGATCACGAAATTCGACCTCGCGCGTGCCGCCATTCGCATTGAGAGCGAAGTTTTGCAAGAGCGTGTCGGCGTCCAGGATCAATTCCATGCCTCCTATGGCGGTTTTTCGCTCTATGAATTCAACAAGGACGCGGTCGCGATCTCTCCGATCCAGATCAGCACAACCTTTCGGGACAGCCTTAACGCTTCGCTGATTCTGGTCCATACCAAACGTTATCGCTCAGCCTCTCACATCCTTGAGGAACAGATTAAGTCTACACGCGAAGGGCATATCGATAACAATCTGGAAGACATGAAGTCGCTGTGCTACGAGGCGCGACAGGTGTTGCAAAACGACCCCTCCGATGAGGCGCTGGTCGAGATCGGCAGAATGCTGAGCGAGAATTGGCGGATCAAGAGATCACTGTCTTCAGCCATCTCGAACGCCCATCTGGATGAAATTTTTGATACCGGCATGCAACTTGGCGCCTATGGCGGCAAGCTGGCCGGGGCGGGCAATGGTGGCTTCTTCATATTTCTTGCCCCGCAGGACGCAATCAGGAAGATGCAAGCCACATTCGGCGAAGAGCGCGTGATTAAGGCGGAATTCCAGGATGAGGGTTCACATCTGATAAAAGCTTTCTAACACGCTCCCTTGGCTGTGGCCGAAAGCTAGAAACGGAAATCAATAGCATGACAATGAAAAAAGCACTGATAACGGGTGTCACAGGAATGGTGGGCTCTCACCTGCTGGACTATCTGCTCAAAGAGACGGATTGGGAGATATGGGGAATGTTGCGATGGCGCAGCCCGCTGATCAACATCCGAGATCACCTGCCCCTGATCAACCGCCAGGAGCGGATCCGCCTGGTCTACGCTGATTTGCGTGACACTATGTCGATCGATAAGGCAGTGGAACAGAGCAAGCCCGACTATGTGTTTCACTTGGCGGCACAGAGCTATCCCAAAACTTCGTTCGATAGCCCGCTTGATACCCTGGATACCAATATCCAGGGAACCGAACGTCTACTCGGTGCTCTGCGCCGGCATAGCCCCCATGCGGCAATCCATATCTGCGCCTCTTCCGAAGTGTTTGGACGCGTTCCGCGCGAGAAGTTGCCAATTGACGAGGAGTGTAGCTTCCACCCCGCTTCTCCCTATGCGATCTCCAAGGTCGGCACTGACCTGGTCGGGCGTTATTATGCTGAGGCTTACGGCATGACAGTGATGACGACCCGCATGTTCACCCATACCGGACCGAGGCGCGGCGATGTCTTTGCCGAATCGACCTTTGCCAAACAGATTGCGATGATCGAGCATAATAAAATCGCTCCCGTTGTGTCTGTCGGGAATCTTGAATCACTTCGCACCTGGGCGGATGTTCGTGATGCGGTGCGCGCCTATTATCTTCTGGTCACCCACAATCCACAGGCGGGTGAATATTACAACATAGGTGGCAACTTCACCTGTACTGTGCGTGAAATGCTCGATGAATTGATCAGCCTTTCCACCCATAAGGGGATCAAGGTCGAGGTCGATGCGAGTCGGTTGCGCCCGATCGATGCGGATCTTCAGGTGCCGAATACCGGAAAATTCGAGGCCCACACAGGGTGGAAACCTGAAATACCCTTCAAAACCACGATGCGTGACCTGCTGGACTATTGGCGCGATCGTGTTCGTGAGGAAAGCAATTTCTTAATTCGCTAAACATCAAACAGAATAACAAGCCAGCAAGAAAGAGAATACATGGACAAGACAGACCGTGTTCTGGTTACCGGCGCGAATGGTCTCGTCGGCTCTGCCGTCGTCGAGCACTTGACCGAGCAGGGATACGAAAACGTCCTGGAGGTCAGCCGCCAGAACTGTGATCTGATGGACAAGGCAGAGACCGAAGCTGTTATTACCGGTTACCGCCCCAACTACATATTTCATGCTGCAGCCCGGGTCTATGGCATCATGGGTAACATGAAGAATCGGGCCTTGTCGTTCCATGAAAACATCCTGATCAACACCCATGTGATCCATGCTTCCCATCTGGCCGGTGCACGCAAGATCACTGTGATGGGCACGGGCGCCGTCTATCCCTATCCCTCGCCGCGCCTGCCGCTGGTTGAGGATGACATTTTCCTTGGCCGGCCCCACGGGGCTGAAGAATCTTATGCTCATGCCAAACGCGCAGCGTTAGCGATGCTTGAGGCCTATGAAGCCGATTACGGTCTTGAATGGGCCTATGTCGTCTCGTGTAATCTTTTCGGGCCACGTGACAAGTTCGACATCGAGTTTGGTCACGTTGTCCCCTCCCTGATTGCAAAGTTTTACCACGCAAAAGAAACTGGCGGTCAGGTGACGGTCTGGGGTGACGGTTCGGCGCAGCGCGATTTCCTTTTTGTGAATGATTGTGCTGCCGCCGTTACGCGCATTATGTCCGCCGGGCGCGGTCCGGTGAACATCGGAAGTGGAAATGTTTACCGAATTCGCGACATCGTTGATACACTGGCGCGGATTACCGAAATGGAAGATCGCATCAAATGGGACGCAACCAAACCAAATGGTCAGGATTATCGGGCCTATGACCTTTCGCGCCTGTCCGCCCTGGGTTTCGACCCCGCCTATTCGCTGGAGGAAGGGCTTAGACTGACCTGGGACTGGTATTGCCGGCGTCAGAATGAGAAAAGCTTGGGAAATGATTGAACCAAAGCGACTGAAATCTGCATCCGAATATGAAGCCCATATTGCCGAAACTGAGATCCCTCGTCTGTTCAAAGAACGGATCTGCGATATGTTGCTGGCAGCACAGGATGAGAGATTAACGCTTCCTGGATTCAGTATTCCGGCTGGCTGTATGGTGGATTTTTTAATCGATCCCGATCTGCGGACAGCCAATGGCTCATTCAATTTGCGTGAGACAGTGAACTGCCCTGAAACCGCTTTCAATCAGAGGATGCGTGCTTCGATACATGCCATAGCCTTGCATGAGAAGGAACAAGGCAGCGATGTGTATATCATGGAGCAGAAAACGCATCTTTTCAGTTTTTTCCAGGACCGCTACCCCGGCATAATAGGCAGCGAATTTCTTGGTAAGTCGATCCCATTAGGGGAATGCGACGAAGGCGGTCTACGCAACGAGGATGCAACGCGCCTTACATTTGATAACGCAAGCTTCGACTTCATTATGTCCTTCGAAGTTCTGGAGCATATCCCTGATTACCTCGCTGCCTTTAACGAGGTACAACGAATCTTGCGACCGGGCGGCCGGTTCTATTTCACAGCTCCATTTAATGCCGATATCCACCACCACCTTATCAGGGCAAAAATGGAGGGTGATGAGATTCACCACATGATAGAGCCCGAATGGCATGGCAATCCGGTGACAGGCAAGGACATACTCTGTTTCCAACATTTCGGTTGGGCCATCCTCGACGAATTAAAAGCTTGCGGATTTAATTCAATCGAGGCCATTGCGTTTGACCAAATCGAGTACGGGTATTTTTCGCAGGATCCCATCCTCGTATTCAGAGCAGTCACCTGCCACTAGCTCCCCCTCCCCTCATAAAGAGGGTTTGCACGCTGGCACCAAACACGGAAATGCTCTACAAGGTGACGGATTATTTCACAGCTGAATGCGGCGCAGAGCTGGCCAGGAATGATCCGGAGCTGGGCATGGACTGGCCGCTATCCGAAGGGAAATAACCAACATTGTCCGGCAAGGGCCTGAAACACCCTAAGCTGGTGGACATGCTGGATTTTATTACCTATTAGGTTGTGTCTGGGGATGTAACAATCTAGTTGATTGAGTGGCGGGGACACCATGAAAGTCATAGTAACTGGCGGAGCCGGCTTTATCGGCTCAGCGCTTTGCCGCTATCTGATTCAGTCAACTGAATATCATGTTCTCAACATTGATAAACTCACCTACTCGGCGAATCCGGCCTCACTTGCCGAAATAGCCGATAATCCGCGCTATCAATTTCACCAGTCTGATATCGGCGATCTGGCGGCAATGCAGTCGGCCTTCACAAGCTTCCGGCCGGACGCGATCATCCACCTGGCGGCGGAGAGCCATGTTGACCGCTCGATCACCGGCGCCGGCGAGTTCATGCAGACCAATATCCTGGGAACTTTTACGCTTCTTGAAGCCGCGCGGAACTATTGGCAATCGCTTCCGCAAGACCGCAGGGACGCGTTTCGCTTCCTTCATGTTTCAACGGATGAGGTTTATGGCTCTTTGGGGGCGGATGGGCTGTTTCACGAAACCACGCCCTATGATCCAAGCTCGCCTTATTCGGCCAGCAAGGCGGCCTCCGACCATATGGCAATCGCATGGCATCGCACCTATGGCTTACCGGTGCTGATCTCGAATTGCTCAAACAATTATGGCCCGTGCCAATTCCCTGAAAAGCTGATCCCGCTGGTCTATCTGAATGCGCTCCATAGTCAGGAATTGCCCGTTTACGGAGATGGATCGAACATCAGGGACTGGCTTTATGTGGATGACCATATCCGGGCCCTGCATCATATCCTCTTAAAAGGCAGGCTGGGCGAGAAGTATAATATTGGCGGCCGCAATGAGCGCACCAATTTGCAGGTGGTGCAGCAGATTTGCACCCTGATGGATGAGTTCCACCCTGAAAGAGCGCCTCACACCGACCTGATCACCTATGTGCAGGACCGCCCCGGACATGATCAGCGCTATGCGATTGATGCCGGCAAGCTTGAAAATGAACTGGGTTGGCAAGCCGCCGAAAGCTTTGACACCGGGCTTCGAAAAACCATCCTCTGGTATGAAAACAACCGGTCGTGGTGGCAACCTCTGCGTGACCGCACATATGCAGGCGAGCGCCTGGGCTTGATTAATGACGACCCGAATTCTCAAAGCCCGAAAATATGATGATGGACGTTCTGGTCATAGGCAAATCGGGGCAGCTTGCAGCATCGCTGCTCGAAGCCGAACGCCCCCCCGGCATCCGGATGACAGCCAGCGAGCCCCCGGAACTGGACCTTGCGGATGAGGCCAGTATTCAAAGGGCTTTTGATTCCGCAAAGCCGGATCTGGTCGTGAATGCGGCCGCCTATACAGCGGTCGACAGGGCGGAAAGCGAACCCGATCTTGCTTATGCCATCAACGCGGCCGGACCTGGCGTCATAGCCGCTCTGTGCCAGAACAATCGCATTCCTCTCATCCATATCTCCACCGATTATGTGTTCGATGGAACCGCAACCAGACCCTATAGGGAAACCGACCCGGCGAAACCGCTCGGGATTTATGGACTGTCAAAATATGAAGGTGAGCGTCGCATATCCGCAATTTGCGAACGCCATCTGATATTTCGCACCTCGTGGCTGTACAGCCCTTTCGGGCATAATTTTGTAAAGACCATGATTCGTTTGGGCGCCGAGCGGGATGAATTGAGAATCGTCAGCGATCAGATTGGCAACCCCACCTATGCGCCGCATTTGGCGGACGCAATTTTAAAAGTCATGGTCCGGCTCAAAAACGACAAAATATCGGATGATATTTGGGGCCTGTATCATGCCTCTGCCATGGGGGAGGCAAGTTGGCATGATTTTGCGTGTGAAGTGTTCAATCAGATAGAATCTTCCGGCGGGGTTGCCCCTAAAGTCACGCCAATAACCACACAGGACTACCCTACCCCCGCCCGGCGGCCCGCAAATTCCAGGCTGGACTGCTCTAAGTTGAAAAACACATTCGATGTGCATTTTCCAAACTGGCGGGACGGAGTTAGAGAATGCATTGCACGGCTGGGGGAGTGACAATGCCATTATTAGAAGCGATTAGGCGTGGCAATAACGCTTCTAATCATCTGCCCTTGTTGAGCGGCTCAGCGGCAGCGGCAGCCGGGCATTCCAGTGCCATAGGATGGTGTGATTCCGGTGCTTGTCCATACCGCAATCTATGAATGAATGATTCTGGAGTCTTTGGAGATAATATTCTGACATACATATCTCACCATATCGGAAAGTTCATCTCCCGTTCGAATGCCCGCTCATCAAGCTGGAAGCACAAGCTGTTATTTGACCGGCAGCATCTGCCTCGCTCCATATTCAGGCGCCTTGCCTACAGACGTGATGGAAGCACCCGCCCCGCGTTGCAATCATGGCTCGCCCCCGAACTTGGGATGACAAATATCTCGGGAAAATCCGAAACGGATAAACCCTGGCTAAACACGTGTCGAATGGCGCATAGAGCCTTGGCAACGTTTCCGGAAACTTCCGATTTGCACCGCATTAACGTGGTGACTGACAATATCAGCCATTCAAGTCTTTTCGGTGGAGTGGCAACATCTCTAATTCTTGCGGCGCTCTGGGCTGACAAGGTCAAAGCCTATTTGAGGATTATCACCCGCACACAGAAGCCGGATCAAACATCACTAGGCATCGTTTTAGCAGCCAATGGCATAGAATTTACTCGCCCCGTTGATTTCAGATTCTGTCCGCATATTGGCGGGCGGGAAATTTCAGTGGGCCCAAATGACATTTTTCTCACGACGTCCTGGTGGACCACCCGCTGCCTGTTAAATACGGTCCCACCGGATCGGATAGTATTTCTCCTGAATGAAGATGAGGAGACACTATTTCCGAAAAGCAAGAACTATATAAGAACAAATTCGACACTGAACGAACCAATTCGAAATATTGTCATAAATTCGCATCTGCTCTACAGCCATATCACCGAAGGAGCTGATGCTGCTCCCGGCCTCAGCCAGAAAGTACTTACGTTTCAACCAGCCTTTACACATATTCCGCGTAGTTTTGAGAAACAAAGCAAAAAGCGTAAGCTCTTGCTTTATGTTCAGCCGCAAAGCTCTGGAGTTAATATAAATAATTGCATTGATATCATTGATGCAGCAGTGAAAAACTCACTATTAAACAAAAATGATTGGGAAATATATTTTATAGATCAAAAATCTCGTAAGGTGACATTTCACGAGGACCTGGATGTTCACCTCAGAAAACCAATGCATTGGGCAGAATATATTCATTTCATTCGAAAAATGGATGCGGGAATTAGCTTCACGAACACTTCATTCCCGACTTCTCTGCCCCTTGATCTGGCCTCCATCGGCGTGCCGGTCATGACCAATGACCTGAGTGAGCATAAGGATAACGTCCCCTATTCGGATAATATTATCTCTGTTCCCTCTACTAAGGAGGATATGCTTGATGGACTCAGGCGCTTGATTGATCTCTCGGGCGATTTGCCCAGATGCGCCGCCCAGATGAGAAGCGACCATATTCAACGAAGCTGGGAAGAAGCTTTTGCGCCAACCCTGGCAGCGCTAGAAGCTGCATGGCCAAAATGAGGTCCACATGCATCGCAACCTGACCAATGGGCCAATCAGATATGTCGCGCCATGGAGCCGGGAAACCATCGAAGAACGGGTGACGGAATTACTCCGTGGAGATGGCCTCCGGGTAGCATATCTGTATGAGAAGCCTGATGCCAGCACCTTCCGCTATCGGGTTTTCAATATGGTCGAGGCCCTGCGGTCAACATCAAAACATGAAATCTCCGCATCATGGTTTTCCCTTAGTGAAATAGATAGGCTTGCTAACCTCCTCCCGCAGATCGATGTGCTTATATTATCTCGTATCCGATATTGCAGGAGATTAGCCAATTTAATAAACCGGGCAAAACTATTCAATGTGCAACTTCTCGCCGATTTTGACGATCTTGTTTTTGACATCAAATATGCTCATCTGATTGCGGTCAACAACGACTATCCTACTGATAGGGAAAACACTTTAGATCATTGGTATGCTTATGTTGCCCGGATGCAAACCATGGCGGCTCACTGTGATGGTGGGATCACCACAAATGCTTTTTTGGCAAGCAAACTGGAAATGATTTGTGATGGGCAGATCCACGTTGTGCCAAATTTTCTAAACAGACATCAGGAGGAGCTCTCGCGTCGTTTGCTGGAGACCAAACAAAAGAGGGCCTATCGGGGTGATGGAACTGTAACAATCGGTTATTTTAGTGGCTCTCGGTCGCATAATGAGGATTTCGCTATAGTTTTGCAGACCTTGACCAACCTGCTAAATCAAGATCCATATATTACATTACACATTGTTGGATACATCAACAATCTCGGCGATTTGAAGTCTTTTGGAAACCGGGTCAAAACAATCCCATTACAGGATTATTTAAATCTGCAAGTGAAGATTGCCGAAATAGAAGTCAATATTGCCCCACTCCAAACGAATGATTTTACTCACAGCAAGAGCGAGCTCAAATTCTTCGACGCCGCAGCGGTTGGAACCTGGACATGTGCGACACGGACTTTCACATATGAAAGAGCAATTTCCGATCCTGATCTGGGCTGCCTGACCGAGAACGGTAATTGGGCAAATGCATTAGGTGAAGCGGTGGAGCTGGCGCGTGACCCTGAAACCTATGCTGAGCGCATGAATGCGGCATCTTCTTATATTTACCAACGGTATAGCTGCAATCAGAATGTCGAGGCTATAGTTGCTGCCTTGAAATCCTGACGCCATTTGAGCGACTCCCCAATGTTTGGATCGGTAAATTCTCTTGGTTGCACCAGTGGGGTGACGTTAGTCTCATTCATGGCGTATCGGTCCTTTCCTTTGGAGTTTTGGCAGGTTTTGAATCTCCTGTTACGAGACGCCACCTTATCCCCCGTCACCAACTTTCAGGCATAGCTGATTGAGCTATTTGCTATAAATACTCGCCATGGCTAAGATTATAGGTGTCATATGAGAAGGCCTGTGGACATGGGGAACAGGATATGTGGCCTTGACAAGGCACTGATCCAGTTAGTTTTGCTCGAATGAAGAAATGGCGTATTCCGTTCAACAGACCGACACTCGTTGGCGCAGAACAGGCTAATCTCGACGAGGTATTGTCGCGAAGGAAATTCTCCGGCGGCGGCCATTACAATGCCGCCTGCAACAGCTGGCTGCGCAGCCACCTTGGTGTCAGCGGCGTACTGATGACCACATCCTGCACCCATGCGTTGGAGATGGCGGCACTGTTGAGCGATGTACAGCCGTCCGATGAGGTCGTTCTGCCGTCCTATGCATTTTCCTCGACGGCAACGGCATTCGCCCGCTGCGGTGCCCGGCTGAAATTCGTCGACTGCGATCCGCAGACCATGAATATTGACACGGCCGCCGTCGAAAAGGCCATCACCCCCCGCACCAAGGTGATCGTCGCTCTGCATTATGCGGGCGTCAGCTGCAATATGCAGGCGCTGCAGGCACTTGCCGACCGGCACGGATTGAAGATCGTCGAAGACGCCGCACAGGCACTGTTCGCCTCTTATCGGGGCCAGCCCTGCGGTACTTTTGGCGACTACGGCTGCTACAGTTTTCATGAAACCAAGAACCTGCACTGCGGTGAAGGCGGTGCCCTGGTGCTCAATCGTAAAGAGGATGTTGAAAAAGCGGAAATCCTGCTCGAGAAGGGCACCAATCGCATGCGCTTCTTCCGCGGTGATATCGCCAAATATGAATGGGTCGGGATGGGCTCTTCCTATGTGCCGAGCGAGCTGAACACCGCTTTTCTGCTGGCCCAACTCGAAGCCAATGAGACGATCACAGCCAACCGGCTGGCGCACTGGCACCACTATCGCGAGGCACTGACACCGCTGCGCGAGGCAGGCCTGATCGAGCTGCCCAAGCCGCCCGATGATTGCCAACACAACGCTCACATCTTCTGGATCAAATTGGCGGGCAAAACCCAGCGTGATGAGCTCATCACCTACCTTAAACAGCGCGGGATCGGCGCCACCTTCCACTATGTGCCGCTGCATTCGACCCCGGCCGGGCGCAAATATGGGGAGTTTGCGGGCGAGGACCGTTATACCAGCCGCGACAGCGATCGTCTGCTGCGCCTGCCGCTGTTCTTCGGGATGGCGGACGCCGAAGTCGAGGAGGTCACCAGCCATATCGCCGGCTTCTTCGAGCAAGCCAGGCGCTCATGAGAAAGATTCAATCATGCTGAATTTTTCGCCAATCTTCCTGTTATGCTCTGAACGCTCCGGCAGCAATCTGATCGTGCGCATTCTCGACAGCCACCCGCAGCTTTGCGGTCCGCCGCCATCTCACCTGATCCGCACACTAGCCTTGAACATGACCCGTTTCGGTGAGCCGCAAACCAGTGAAGCCGACTGGCAGACGCTGCTGGAAATCAGCGCCGGCATCATGAATAACCAGCTCGGAATCTGGCGCGAACCATGGGACAAAGCCAGCCTTGGCAGAGCGGCCGAGGAGCGTTCGGTGCGCGGCATTATCGCCGCCGTCTATAGTTCCGAGCTGCGCGCTCACGGTAAACAGCGAGCCTTTATCAAGGAAAACCGGATCCATCTGTTTCTTCCCTTTCTGGTGACCGCCTTTCCGACGGCGCATTATATCTGGTTAGTGCGCGATCCGCGCGACATGGCCTTGTCGTGGAAGCTGTCGTCAAACCATCCGGGCGACGTGCGTAAAGGTGCGAATGTCTGGTCGCATGATCAGGAAGGCTTTCGTCTGATCTACGGCTATCTGAAGGCCAGCGGCCGTATCCATATGCTGCATTACGAGGTCCTGCTCCAGGAACCTGAAAAGAAACTGACTGAACTCTGCGCCTTCCTCGGTGTCCCCTACACCGCGAACATGCTGGCGTTTCACAATAATGAGGATACCCGCAAAAACGCCGACCGCATTTCCAATTGGGAGAACCTGGCGAAGCCGATCATGGCCGGAAATTTTCAGAAATTCCTCAAGGCCCTCACTGCCGAGGAAATCGGCTACATCGAAAGTCTCTGCGCCACCGAAATGATCGCCCACGGCTATGCCCTGACAGCCACACCGCCCCCTCTGCCCGAGGCGAAGGCTGCTATGGCGGCGAAATTTGGCAAGCAAAATCTCGAGGCGCAATTACGCGACCTCGGCCCGGAGGAGCAGGCGATCCGCAAAGGCCGCAAAGCGATCATCGACCAGATTAACGCCCTTCCCATCGAATTGCCTCATTAGCGCAAAGGCCACGGTTCGACGATGATATTCTGGCAATCAAACTGGTACAGTTTAATGGACAATCACAAAACTCGGTCCGATAACAGCCAACAAACCGCTTCCTCGTCCCGCAAAACGCTGATTCCCAAAGTCGGATCATGAACGCCAAAAACCTCTTAAAACTTGTCTTCGGCTTTGGTCTGCTTGCGGCTCTACTGATGATGGCCGATTGGCGCGCGCTCTTCGCCATGGGCAAACGTGTCGATGTGGGATTTGCGATCACCGGGATGATGTCGTTTGTGGCGACCAGCCTGTTCGACATGTGGCGCTTCCGACTCGCCAGTCCAGCGGCCCAACACTTACTGCTTGTCATGTTCGCGCGCATCAATCTGGAAAGCTACATCATGGCGCAACTCATGCCCGGGCATACCGGCATGGACGCTTATCGGATTGCCATGGTCGGCCGGGCGAAAAACCAATACGTCGAACCGACCGCCGTTCTGTTCTCGCTGCGGCTGTTCAATCTACTGATCATGCTGCTGTTAAGCGCTTGTTTCCTGGTGGTATTGCCCGAGTGGCGACAGCTGATCCGCCCTGTTCCGCAACACTTACTGACTTTGCCCCCTTGGCTAATCGTGCTCGGATTTATCGGCGCGGCTGGTGGTGGCTATGTCATATGGCGGCTACTGTCGCGGTTCGGCAATCATCTGAAGGGGCGCCTAAGCGGTGTTTCAGAAGCCTATCATGCGCTTACCTTGCGGCGGAGCGCTTGGCTGGTCCTGTTGTCCCTGATGATCATCGCAACACGCATTCTTACCTTTTTCTTCGCTCTGCAGGCATTCGGGGGCGGGCTGCCTTTTCTGCTTGCGGCATCGATTGCCCTGTTCGCCGCCCTATCGTGGCTTCTCCCGTTAAGCCCGGCTGGAATAGGCGTACGTGAGGGGGTCATTACCGGTCTATTGGTGACATTCGGATTTGCCTTTGACACCGCACTGGCGGTGGCGCTGCTCAACCGCGCCTATTTCCTGCTCTTTGCGGGGCTCGGCGGTATATCGTTTCTGCTGCCGAAAACGCAATCGCAACGGCGCGATGATCGTTGAAACTCAACCCGATCGCAAATGCCCCGGCCGGTGCTACCAGGCCGTTTCCCCCACCAGGAAAGGCGGCCGCTTTTCCACGCCTTCGATGATGCGGATCAGATATTCACCGATTATGCCGAGTGAAAACAGGATGAAGCCGCCCAGAATCAAAGTTGCGACCATCAGCGATGTCCAGCCCGGAACGGCTCTGCCATAGATTAAATTGGACAGGATCAACCAGCCTCCATACACGAAACTGAGCAGGGCGATGGAGAAGCCGAGATAGGCCATCGCCTTGAGGACCAGCCACGAATTTCCGAACAGAAGATTGGAGAACTGACGGATTCGGCGCCGAATGTTGAACCCGGACTGACCATGTTGGCGCGGATGATGGGTGATTTCGACCTGGACGACGTCGCGGGTTGCATAAAGCATCAGGGCGGGGATAAACGGATGCGGAGTGGCTACCTTCAGCATATTCTCGACCACCGCCGCCTTGAAGAGTTTGTAAGGCGACATCTTCACGCCTTTCAGATCGCCGAAAATCAGCACCTCAAAACGCCTCTTAACCCAACTTGTAAATATCTGCAGCACGGAGTGCTTCTTTTTGTTCTGAAATGCGCCGATCACCACATCATGCTGACACTCGGCGACGAGGATTGGTATATCTTCAGGCGCGTGCTGCAGATCGTCATCGATGGTGATCACGAACTGGCCCGAGATATGACTCATCCCGCACAATACCGCGCCGGCCTTGCCGAAATTACGCGCCAGTCGCACACAATGGACCTGCTGGTGCGTGGCGGTCAATTCCTTCAGAATCGCCCAGGTCTCGATATTGGGTGAACAGTCATCGACGAATATAACCTCGTGGCCGACCCCCATTTCGGTAAAAACAGCCTCCAGCCGATCGACCAGCCGCGGCAGCGTCACCGTGCTGTTGAACACCGGGATCACCACACTATAAACCGGATCATCCATTCATCGAACCCTCTGTTCTCCAAGCTTTTCTCAGTTCTGTTTCGACCGATGGAAAAATAAACCAAGCTTCCCTTTCGGCCTCATCGCTCGAGAGCTCGCCAGCATGTGCGATCAGCTCAAGCCGTTCCAGTTCCATCTTGCGATCCTCCTCGCTGAGCGCTGGGCGACCAGGCTGGAAAGGATCGCTAAAGGTTTCGATTGTGCCTGCCGGCAGCTGTGCCTGGCGCGACAGGCCAAGCCAGTCCATCTCCGGACCACAAACCGCCTCGATAAAGGCAATCGTCTCCGCGTCCAAAAACTGCCGGTAGCGCGGACCGTTGGATTCCGGACGGCCGAACGACGAGTTTCCTTGCCATTCGCTGCCATCCTGCGCTCGCAAAGGCTTGTCGAAGACCTCTTCCGGGAAAGGGGTCAACCCTATGTCCTTGACCAGAGCTTGTAACGCTGAAATTGGCGAGGTGGTCAATTGCTCGAAACCGATCCAGTGGAATCTGGGGTGTTCGGCGTGTTGGATAGCATAGGCGACCGATTTACGCCAACCGCGCAAGATATAGAGCACGGTCAGGCTGGCATTGGCATAGCTTTCCCCTTTGCCGCAATGAATCGATGCGACAACCGCCCTGGGATCACGGATGATCAAGACGCACGGCACCTCCATGTCAAGGAAGTAGGGAATATATTCCTCGCAAAACACTTCTTTGCTGCCCCCAAATTGGGCCTCAGTCTTGTGCAACAGATTTGGATAATGGCTTGCAAAGCCGCGAAAAATGTCGACCAGTGTGCCGGAGGGCCTGGCCACCTCGATCAGCTCCGGGGTCAGTTGGCCGCTATAACCCTTCATGCTTCGCATCACCTCATCGACTTGCTCGCTGGTCATTTGAAAGCGTGTCACGAAATCGAGGAACTGTGCCCGCCGGTAAAGCCGCTCACCAAATAGATGCCCCAGGGGATAGCGGGGCGCCTTTCGGCCCAGCTCGGCATAGAAGGCCTCCTTGAGCCGATAATAGAGAAAGGGAAACGGTTGTGAGGCGATCACCAATTGCGGGTGATTGTGAAGGTATTTTTCGAGCAGCGAGGTGCCTGAACGCAGAAAACCAGTAATCAGCATGAAAGGTATATTTCCTTTTTACTCTTTAACCGGCAACATGAAGTTCGTGGCGTTCGGGCCCTCATTGAGGAGCAGGTCGATGATGCTGACCGCGTGGTCAAACGGAGGAAAAAGCTGCGAATATTCTGGATATTGAGAATAGTCTATATATTCCAATGTGATGCCCCGCTCAACGAAATGCGCTTCATCGAGATAGCTTTTCGCCGCCGGGCCGCTTAGATAATGGCTGGCCCCGACCTTGTCGAGAAGCTCCAGCACCCGATCTTCTCTTCGAGTTTGTAGAGCGTATTCTTCGGAGGCATCGAACGTAGTATCACACCCCAGGAACTCGCAGGATATTTGCTTAATCACTTGCTGGTTCAGCTCAGATAGAAACTCCCATTTCCGTTCGAGAAATATATTTTCGAGAAAAGGCTTATAAACACTCCAATATGGAGCAGTGTTATAATTTTGTTCGAGCAATTGATAATGTTTCGTCTGCCATGCGTCTGGATCGATACGCACCTCATTGATTAGTCTTTTCAAATTGGTACCGCAGGGAATGGACAGCCAGCGCGTGCCTTGGGGTGTCTTGATCCTATTTCTGTTTCTCCAGTCGTTTTTCGTAAACTGCACATCATCATAAAATATGAAGCAGTCAACGCTGCGGATGATATCGAAATATCCTTTCCAGGGGATGTAGTTCGATTGCAGAATAGCGACTCTCTTCATTGCCCCGTTTCTCTTCTTCGGTAAATCTTGAACGCTGGTCCGTAATTGTGATCGACAAGGACATAATGGTCGATAAAGTATTGGTTTATCAAAGGGTGGGTGTTTTTGAAGCGCAGATCATCGCGGCCGTCAACCGCGATATCAATAACCAGCGCGAAACCGGGATCAGCTGCTTTTATACGCTCGATTTCGGCCCTGTCGAACGCCGGGCCTCGCGCCCAGAGGGCATAGATCGTCCACATCGGCGACTTTCGTTGCAGCAGAGGGTAAGCGCCCGGCCATAGGGGTGTGACGACAAAACTCTGCCCGTTCGGCGCAAATTGCCGCGCCAGACCTTGCAGCAGAGCGATATTTTTGGCGGTGGAATGGGTGACTTTGAGAGTCTGTCCCGAGATTTCGACATCGACGCATTGGCGGCTATCGAGACATGCCCAACCCGGCTGGGCCGGAAGGGTCGCAACCAGACTTAGGCCGCACAACAAGGCGGCGAGCGGCCACTTGACCTTCGGTTTCGCCGCCGAAAGCAACAGCAGGCAACCGAGCAGAAACGGAAAGATCCCCTGCGCCAGGTGGTTTATATCAGCGCGAGAAAAAGCGAAGTGAGCATAAATCAGCGCCAGGGGCGCCGCGGCCACCAATCCGGCAGACACGGGACGTTCGCGGAACCTCTGCCAGAAGATCCAGATCGTCATGAGCAGCGGAGCAATTATGATCGCCAGAAAGAAACTGCCAATGATGAAGTTCCGCAGCGCTTGAAAACTATAGACCCATGAAAAATCAACCAGCCACGGCCAGGGAACGGGCAGTTTCAGGTTGGTGCCGCCACGGCTCGCCTGATGTAAGAGATTGGCCCAGAACTGATCGAAAAATCCGGGGATGAGCAACAGCATCAACAATATCGGCAGATAACCGAGTGCGACCCCCGTTCCCCAAAAGGCAAATGCTTTGTAGGTCTTCCGGTCTTTCCAGGACTTCAAATTCAGCCACAGCATCACGGCGAGACTGCCGAAGGCGCCATAGACCCCATGATTTCGTCCGAACACCGCAGTCAGCCCGACACACAGGCCGACGAGGAAATAGCGTCTGGTGCTGGGATTTCGAACCAGCGCCGTCAGGGCACCGACCATAAAAATCGACAGGGAAATGTCAAACAGCTTATGGCGTGGCAGCATCCAGGTCAGGAGGATGACGGTGGCAACCGACAAAAATAGAAGGTTTCTTTGTTTGCCGCCCGAGTTGATCAGAAACAGCCCGACAAACAACCCCAACCATTGAAAAATGGCAACGGCCTGTCGCAGCGCGATGATGCCATTATCCCCGACGAGTTTCATATAGGTGGCCGCCCAATAATAGCGGCCGGGATCATAAGCCTTGAAGTCGAGCTTTGGGACCTCCCCCAGCAGGACGCGCTGCACCCCATACCAGAGAAAGCCTTCATCACCCAGATTCAGCCCGTCTCTCCCTTGTATGAAAAAAACAGTAAGAACGGCTGCAAGCGAAATCAGCAATGGCATATACGCCGCTTTATTCCCCGCATTTCCGTCAGATACCAAGGAATGACGCATCACATTTCGTGGTGTAGTCGAAATTTTTATATGCCGTGGCGTGGCCATTACTCTGATAAAACCCTCGAATTCGGACATTAAGTGTACGAATTTCCAACCATAGTAGTTACTTTCGGGCAAAGACATCAGTCACGAAAGCAACGCAGACTATACCCACCCCACTGGAGATGTATGTGCAATCGCAAAAACATAGTGCTTTCCAGACAGATCACGCTTGCGCCATTTCTTCCATTCGTCTTTCCAGACAGATTTGAAGCGGCGGATGGTTTCATGCGACAGATTGGGGGCTTTTGTCCCCAGCAAGGCGCTCATCACCTCCTGACAATTCTCGGATGTAGCCTGCAGGGCGATGATTCCATTGCTTCCCAGCAATTTCATGATTCCGGCAGACCAGTAATATCGGCCGGGATCGTAAGCCATGAAATCACGGATAGGAATTTCCCCAAGCATAGTTTGCTTCACACCATCTCAAAGCGTTACGGCAGCAAATTTCCTGTCTTCCTTCCTGCCTAATCCCACCATCTGTCTATCATCGAGACTTGATATCAGAATTGAGAGGGTCAGGTTTTCTCG
>PKTQ01000301.1 GCA_002869085.1 Hyphomicrobiales bacterium
GGAGCCTGACCATTTGGCCATCTTCAATCCGCAAGGAAAACTGTGCCCTTCTAACCGCATGGGTTCCATTAGGCAAGCGCCGCCGAATATCGCGCCGGCCGGGAAAGGCCCGAGGCCCCCGGCCCGGCAGGTCCGCCGCCGCTCAGCCCTTCACGCGCGATTTCAGAAACAGGCGGGCTAGAGACATCATAGAGAGACATCATAGAAGGTTACCGGCTGAGCGTCCTGCCATGGCGCTTCATATCCAGTTTCATCGGATAGGACGGCCCGTTTTCCCGGTGCAGGAATTCAGGCCCGCACGGCGTAAAGCCCATAGCCTGATAATAGCGTTTCAGCGACGGAATGCAGTCGATATAACATTCGGCAACCCCGTGCTGCAGGCCGAAGGCTACCACCGCCGCAACGAGTTTCATCGCCGCCAGGCCGACCCGATTGGCGCGCCTGATCACGAATTTGGTGCAGATGGCGGTCTCATCCGGATGATGAGCGGAGCCGCGCATATTATAGAGCGTCTCCAGGAAGCCGATATCGCCCTCTGAGGACAGATTGGCCCGCAGGGTGCCGATGACCTCCCCGCCCTCAAGAGCAACGAACACATAGCCGAAATCATCGAGCGCATCGCTCCAGGTGCCGTGTTCATGGTCCGCGCCGGGCGATTGCCGGTTCAGCTCCCGGCAATAGACCTCATATCGAAGCTGCCGGGCCCGGGTCAGCAGGGCCTCATCGCGGCACAGCCGAATCTCGCAATCCTGTTGCGGCGCAGCCGCGCCCGCCTCCGACAACAGCAGATTGTAACTGGTGCGGTCCTCCGCCGTGCTGGCCAGGCGGCGCAGCAGCGAGGTGAGCAATTGCGGATATTCCCGGCCGATCTCTTCCAAAATATGATCGTCAAGCTCAAGGGCGCTCACCGGTATGTCGGCACTGACATCGGCGGTGGCGGCGAGCCCCTGCAGAAAGCCGATCTCGCCGATGGGATTGCCAGGCCCCACCATGATCTGATGCGCTGCTCCGGACTTGCCGAGATCGACGCGTACCTCGCCCTCTAAGATGAGCAGCATGTCCCGGTAATGAAGGCCCCTTTGGCGCAGAACACCGCCAGGGGCAAAATCCACCTTGCGGCACCAGGGCATGAGCAGCGCCAGTTCCTCCCCCCCGAGCAGCGGGCCATCCATCTCTGCCGGGTTCTGCCTCGCCTCCCGCCCCTCGTTCTGCCCCGCGTCCTTCCCTCTCTGTCCGTGCCTGCCTGAATGCATTGTCTTCATAGTCTCCCCACCCACCTCGCGCGCTTCAAATGATCATAATGGCTTGGAGAATTGATTATATCTGGAATATTTGTAAGTTGCAGGCGGGAGCACAACCGGGAGCGAAAAAATCTCATGACCATGGCCGAGGCAATCATTCTGGCGCTCACCGCCCTGCTCGGCCACGCCATGGCGCTGTTGTGGTATCTGGCCCTGCGGCAAAACTGGCCCATCTGCCGGCGCCGCATTTATGAGCTGCCGGTGAAGCCGAAGCAATTGCGCCGCGAGCTGATCAATTCCGTTCACACCCCCATGCATGCGCTGTTCCTGTTCGGCTGCCTCACCATGGGCTGGTTTTCGGACCGCAGCCCGGGCGGGTTCGCCGCCAGCCTGCTGATCACCTTCGTCTGGGCCGAGATCTGGCATTATGCCTCCCACCGGGCCATGCATTTCAGAGCGTTGCACTGGATTCATGCCGAGCATCACAAAAGCCATCTCAACACGCCGTTCACCGCCATCTCCTTCAGCTTCACCGAAAAGCTGGTGTTCGATGCCGGCTTGTTGGGCGCGCTGGTGCTGCTTGACCGGGTTTTTGCGCTTAATTTTTACGGGGTGGCAAGCTGGTTCATCGGCTATCTGATCATCAATTCCTTCAGCCATGCCAATTTCGAGTTTCGCCCCGTCGGCTATAACAAAGGGCCGGGCAGGCTGCTGGCTTCCACCACCTATCACGCCCTGCATCATTCGCGTTATGTGGGCAATTACGGCCTCGGCACCCGGGTGCTCGACCGGCTGTTCGGCACCGAATGGACCGATTACGAAGAGGTTTATGCCCGCATCACCGAGCGCCGGCAGCCCTTGACCGGCCTGCGCCAGAAGCTCGGCGGAGAGGAAGGATGATGCCCGCCGGCCCTGGCTTCATTCCGCCCTTCATCCCGCCATCGCCGGGCATTCCGGGGCCACTGCGGGTAATATCCGGCCTGGTGCGCAACAATCTGTCGATCCTCCCCGAAGCCGCCTATCATGAGCCGGCGGTCGTCATTCCGGGCCTGCAGCGCATTGTGGTGGTGACCGGACCGGAGCTGACCGGAGAGTTCCTGCAAAAACAGGGCGACAGGTTTCCCAAGGGCCGGTTGCAGAACGAGGCCCTGATGCCGCTGTTCGGGAATGCGATGATCTCGTCCGAAGGGGCGGACTGGCGCTGGCAGCGCCAGGCGGCCGCGCCGCTGTTTCGCCATCAGGACATGATGGATTATGGGCCGATCATGACCGCGTCGGCCGAAGCGATGGTCCGCCTCTGGCGTGAGGCGCCGGGACAGCCACGCCTGATCAATCGCGACATGATGCGGGCGGCCTTCGCGGTGATCTCCAACACCATGCTCGCCGGCGGCGCCAGCGACGTGATCGCGGCAATAGAAAAGGGGCATGGGGAATATTTCAAATATGTGAACTGGTGGCTGGCCAACCGCTATCTGGGCCTGCCCGCCTGGCTGCCGCGCCCGGGAAAGGCCGCCATGCACCGCCATGAGGATAATCTGAGGCAATCGGTGCGCGCGCTGGTGCGGGAAAAACGAGCCCGCGGCGCGCATCAGGATGATCTGCTCGGAAAATTACTGGCCGCCAAAGACCCGGAAACCGGGCGCGGCATGGATGATGAGCGCATCGCCAACAATATCGCCACCTTTCTGGTAGCGGGCTACGACACCACCGCTTTGTCCCTGTCCTGGGCGCTCTATCTGATCGCCAAATCCCCCGACTGGGCCCGGCGCATCCGCGAGGAAGTCAACGAGGTCTGCGGCGCCGGCCCGGTGGGAAGCGCCCATTACGAGGCATTGACCACCACCCGTATGGTGCTGTCGGAAGCTTTGCGCCTGTTTCCCACCGCGCCCATCATCCTGCGCGACGTGCTGGAGGATACGGAACTGCAAGAGGTGCGGTTCAAGGCCGGCGATATCGTGATGCTGCCCATCTACGCCATGCACCGGCATCGCCAGAGCTGGGAAAACCCCGATACCTTCGACCCGTCGCGTTTTGCACTCGACAGCCCCAAGCCCGTCCGCCACAGCTATCTGCCCTTCGGCGCCGGCAAGCGCATCTGCATCGGCGCCGCCTTCGCTATGCTGGAAGGGGTGATCATGCTGGCGACTTTCGTGCGCGCCGCCGACTTCGAACCCTTATCCCCGGAGCCCGAACCGATGGGGCAGTTATTCCTCACCGCGCGCGCCGGCATCCGCATGCGGGTCAGCCCCATCTAGGCGCGTTCAGTCCTCGGCGACAATGCTTCGGGCGCTGTTGAGGAACTCCGCCTGGCGCGAGGGGTCGAGATTGGCCAGAATCTCGCTCTGTAATTCGCGCACGACGGGCAGCAATTCCGCGAACAGCCTGGCCCCCTCTTCGGTCAGGCTCAGCTCACGCGCCCGCCGGTCGCGCCGGCTCACCACCCGTGCCACCAGCCCTTTATGCACCAGCC
>PKTQ01000349.1 GCA_002869085.1 Hyphomicrobiales bacterium
ATGCGCTGCAACTGCGCCGCGGCAATGCGGCCATGCTGGCCGACACCGCCAAGCTGGTGCAGAATTTTCGCGCCGACGCCAACAAGATGGCCCTCGCCATCAAGGAAGACGCCCTCGGTGAGACCGCCCGCACCGGCGCCATTACCGCCCGCGCCAAGACCCTGTTGCTGTGGGCGGCGCTCGGCACCATCCTGATCGCCATTTCGGTGGTGTGGTTCTATGTCGGCCGCAATCTGGTCGGGCGGGTGCGCCGGCTCTCCGCCACCATGGGCCGGATGGCCGAGGGCGACTTTGAGGCCGAAGTGCCAATGGGCGGCCAGGACGAGATCAGCGACATGGCCGCGGCGCTGGAAGTGTTCCGCACCCGCATCACCAAAACCCAGAATGAGCTGGTGCAGGCCGGCAAGCTCGCCGCGCTCGGCCAGATGGCCGCCGGCATCGCCCATGATCTCAACCAGCCGCTGGCGGCGATCAAGTTTCAGGCCCATAATGCCAGGGTGCTGATCGACAGCGGCCGGCCCGGGGCGGCGCTGGAGAATATCGTCAAGATGTCGGACCTCTCCAGCCGCATGGCCGCCAAGATCAACCATCTCAAAACCCTGGCCCGTAAGCCGTCCGAAACCGTGCAGGACGTGGATCTGCGCCAGACCGTCTCCTCGGCGCTCGACCTGCTGCATGGCCGCATTCAGTCGATGGCGGTCGAGATTGTCCAGCATCTGCCCGAGGGCGATCTTTATGTGCGCGGCGGCCAGAACCGGCTCGAACAGGTGTTGATCAATATTATCGGCAATGCCCTCGACGCCATGCAGGGCGCGCGGGAAAAACAGCTCACCATCACCGTCGCCCGCAAAGGCGCCAGAACCCTGATCCGCATCCGCGACACCGGCCACGGCGTGGGAGCGGAAAAAATGACCCGGATATTCGATCCCTTTTTCACTACCAAAGAGGTCGGCAAGGGGCTTGGGCTCGGCCTGTCGATCTCCTACAATATCATCAAGGATTTCGGCGGTTCGATGGAAGTGAACAGCGCCGGCGACGGCGCCGAGTTCACCATCATCCTGCTGACATCCGGGGCCCGAACACAGCAATCGGAGGGGCGCTGAGACATGGATGCCGCCAAGATCATCATCGTCGACGATGATGAGGATATCCGCAAGGCTTACGCCCAGGCTCTGGAACTGGAGGGGCTGGAGGTCGAGGACTTCGCCGGCGGCGCCGAGGCGCTGGAGGCGATCCATGCCGGGCGCGCCGGGGTGGTGGTGTCCGATCTGCGCATGCCGCATATGGACGGGCTTGAGCTGCTGGACCGCATCCGGGCCATTGATCCTGAACTGCCGGTGGTGATGGTCTCCGCCCATGGCGATGTGCCGGTCGCCGTCGATTCCATGCATAAGGGCGCTTATGATTTCCTGGAAAAGCCGCCCGATCCTTTGCATATGCTCAAGGTGGTGCAGCGCGCCCTCAGCCATCGCAATCTGGTGCTGGAAAACCGCGATCTGCGGCGCGAGCTTAAGGGCCGGCAGAATCCGCTCCAGCGCATTATCGGCAAGACCCCGGTGATGAACGCCCTGCGCCAGACCATCGCCACCCTGGCCAATGCCGATGTCGACACCCTGATCACCGGCCAGACCGGCACCGGCAAGGAACTGGTCGCCAATGCCCTGCATCAATGCGGACCCCGCGCCAAGGCCCGCTTCGTGGCCCTCAATTGCGCCGCCCTGCCCGAAAGCCTGATCGAGAGCGAATTATTCGGCCATGAGCGCGGCGCCTTCACCAATGCCCATTCCACCCGCATCGGCAAGCTCGAATATGCCGATGGCGGCGTGCTGTTCCTGGATGAAATCGAGGCCATGTCGATGGCCGTGCAGGCCAAATTGCTGCGGGTGCTGCAGGAGCGCAATTTCGAGCGGATCGGCTCCAACACCCCGATCGATGTGGACATCACGGTGATTGCCGCCGCCAAGGCCGATCTCGAGCGCCTCAGCGAGCAGGGCGAGTTTCGCTCCGATCTTTATTACCGGCTCAATGTGGCGGCGCTGCAGGTGCCGCCGCTGACCGAGCGCCTCGACGATATACCGCTGCTGTTCAACGCCATGGTGCAGCGGGTCAGCCTGAAGCGGAACCTGCCGGCGCCGAATGTGCCGCCGGAACTGCCCGGCCTGCTGCAGCAGCATGACTGGCCCGGCAATGTGCGCGAATTGCGCAATATCGCCGAAAAATTCGTCCTCGGCCTGCCCCTCGGTATTCTGCCCGGGCAATTGCCGCCGCCGGGTCCGTCCCGCAATGCCGGCCTTGCCGAGATGGTCGATAATTTCGAGCACCAGGCCATTGCCCGCGCCCTGACCCATCATGGCGGCCGGGTCGGCGCCACCGCCGAAGCCCTCGGCCTGCCGCGCAAAACCCTTTACCTGCGCATGCAGAAATATGGCCTGCGCAAGGAGGATTTCGTCAATGGGGGCGAGGGCGGCTGACCATGATCCGGGGCTTGGGTCGGTTTTGACCCATCCCCCGGCCGGCGCGGGTGAAATATCACCCAATTTCCGCCGTCCCCCGCCGGTCAGACTTTGGCTAAGTCACGGTTTTCACTGAGGCAGTGCGCCCCAAGCCCCGCTCTGGCCCGAACCTTGCTGCACAGGATGAGACGGGTTCCGCGCGCCATATGCGGGCGGTGCTTTATCATGCAAGGGAGGATTGCCAGATGACGATTTCCATATCCAGAATTTTATCCGCAACGGCGCTTGTCGTGGGGCTCAGCCTGCCCTTCGGGGCGGCCTATGCGCTCGATGGCACATTGACCATCGTCACGTCCTATCCACCGGACACCACCACCGCCTTCCAGAAGGCGTTCGAGAAAAAATATCCCGGCGTCAAGGTCGAGATGCTGAAGAAGAAAACCACCGCCGGCATCAAATATATTCAGGAGACCGTCGCCAACAACAAATCGGACATGTTCTGGGCCTCGGCGCCGGACGCTTTCGAGGTGCTGAAGGGCGACAATCTTCTGTCCAAATATAAAGTGAAGGTGCAAGGCATCCCCGAGAAAGTGGGCGCTTTCCCGATCAATGATCCCGATGGCTATTACAAGGGCTTTGCCGCTTCCGGCTATGGCATCATGTGGAACACCCGCTATCTGAAGGCCAAGAAACTGCCCCCGGCCAAGGAATGGGCGGATCTGAAAAAACCGATCTATCACGGCCATGTCGGCATGAGCGCCCCCTCGCGCTCCGGCACCACCCATCTCACCGTCGAAACCCTGATCCAGGGCATGGGCTGGGATAAAGGCTGGGCCGAATGGAAGGAGATTGCCGGTAATTTCAACACCATCACTGAGCGCAGCTTCGGCGTGCCGGACGGTGTCAATTCCGGCCAGTTCGGCCTCGGCATCGTCATCGACTTCTTCGGCCTCTCGTCCCAGGCCTCGGGCTTTCCGGTGGAATATGTCTATCCGACCGTCACCACCCTGGTGCCGGCCAATATCGCCATCGTGAAGAACGCGCCCAACCAGGCCGCCGCCGAAGCCTTCATCGAGTTCCTGCTCTCCACCGAGGGCCAGGAATTGCTGCTCGACCCGAAGATCCGCCGCCTGCCGGTCAATCCGGCCACCTATGCCAAGGCGCCGGAAGGCTTCCCCAATCCGTTCAAGGATTCCTCGATCGGCGCCGCGGTGAAGTTTGATCTCGACCTGTCGAAGGGCCGCTACAATGTGGTCAATTCGCTGTTCGACGTGATGATCACCTATCGCATCGACGAACTGCGCGCCGCCGTGAAGGCCGTGCAGGACGCCAAGGCCAAAATGGCCGGCAAGTCCAACGAAGCCGCCGCCAAGCTGATTGCCGAGGCCGAGGCGCTGATCGCCGCCATGCCGGTCAGCGAGGCCAAGGCCAGCGAGCCCGACTTTGCCAAGATCTTCAAGAAAAAGCGCAAAAAAGCCACCACCAAGATCACCGGCCGTCAGGCGGAAGTGGAAGCGGAATGGGACGCGCAAGTGACCGCCAATTACGCCAAGGCGGTTGAGCTTGCCAATAAGGCCGCCTCCATGCTCTAGGCGCCCATTCGCGCTTTGAGTTCCTCATGGCGATGCGAAGGCTCACCCCCCGTCTTCGCATCGCCCCACTCCCCCAGATCAGGATCGGAGCCCATGTCGTTCATTGCCAAAAGCCAGAGAGGCCCGGTCGGAATCGGCGTGCTTATTGCCCTGTTTCTGGCGCTGTTCCTGCTGGTTCCGGTGGTCAAGGTGATCTATGTCGCCTTTCAGGAGGCCGGCACCGGCGCCTTCACCCTGATCAATTTTGTCGATTTCTTCCGCTCGGCCCTGTTCCGGGAAAGCTTTTACAATTCGCTTTATGTGTCCGGCATGTCGGTGGTGGTGGCCTCGCTCATCGCCCTGCCGCTGGCCTATTTCACCACCAGGTTCAATTTTGCCGGCGCGGTGATCATCCAGACCCTCGGCATCATCCCGCTGATCATGCCGCCCTTTGTCGGCGCGGTGGCGATGAAGCTGCTATTCGGCAGCAATGGTTCGCTGAACCTGCTGCTCGATGAGTGGTTCGGGCTCAATCTGCCGATCATGGAAGGGCTGAACGGGGTCATTTTCGTCCAGAGCATTCATTATTTCCCATTCATCCTGATCAATCTGTCGGCGGCGCTGAACAATATCGACCGCTCGATGGAGGAATCGGCCCAGAATCTGGGCTCGCACGGTTTCCGCATGTTCCGCCGGGTGGTGTTCCCGCTGGCCATGCCCGGCTATATCGCCGGCGCCGCCCTGGTGTTCATCAAGGTGTTCGACGATCTCGGCACCCCGCTCTTGCTCGATGTCAACAAGATGCTGGCGCCCCAGGCCTATCTGCGCATTTCATCGATCGGCATTTCCGATCCGATGGGCTATGTCATCTCGGTGATCCTGATCGCCTTTTCCCTGCTCTCGCTCTATGTCTCGCTGCTGGCCATGAAAGGCAAGGACTACGCCACGGTGCAAAAGGGCGGCGGCGGGCTCTCGAAGCGCGATCTGCGCCCCTGGGAAAAAATCGGCTGCTATGCGGTGGTGCTGTTCATTCTCGCCATCGTGCTCTCGCCCCATCTCGGCCTGGTGCTGCTGTCCTTCGGCACCATCTGGTCCTATGCGGTGCTGCCCGACGGCTATACCATCGCCCATTACTTCAAGGTGGTCGGCGAAGCCTCGCAATTCATCACCAACACCCTGCTCTATGCCGGTCTTGCCGCCACGCTCGATGTGATCCTCGGCACCGCCATCGCCTATATCGTCTACCGCACCGGCATCCCCGGGCGCAAATGGCTCGACTATGGCGCCACCGTGTCCCTGGCGGTGCCGGGCGTGGTGCTCGGCATCGGCTATCTGCGCAGCTTCTACAACGTCAATGTGCCGTTCATCAACGAGCCGCTCGCCACCTGGTGGGTGATCATCGTCATCGCCCTGACCATCAGGCGGCTGCCCTATGCGCTCAGGGCCTGCATCGCCGCCATCCAGCAGGTCAGCGTCATGCTGGAGGAAGCGGCTGAAAATCTGGGCGCCACCAAGTCCCACACCGTGCGCCGCATCGTGGTGCCCCTGATGAGCGGCGGCATTCTGGCCGGCTTCGTCACCAGCTTCGCCACCGCCTCGGTCGAATTGTCGGCCACCCTGATGCTGGTCAGCCAGGAATCCGACGCGCCGCTCGCCTATGGCATTTACGAGTTCATGCAGTCCGCCTCCGGGCGCGGCCCCGGCGCGGCGCTCGGCATGATCGCGGTGATCATTGTCGGGCTTGGCACCTATGTCTCGCATAAGATTATCGAACGCACCGACCGGCGCCGCGTCGCCGCCCGCCCGGTCGCGGAGGAGGTTACCGCATGACAGCTCTACAGACCCAAAGCTCGGAAGTGGTGATTGAAAATCTCAGCCTCTCCTTCGGCGCCACCGAAGTGCTGAAAAAGATCGATCTGGTGATCAGCCCGGGCGAGTTCTTTTCCTTTCTCGGCCCATCCGGTTCCGGCAAATCCACCCTGCTGCGCGCCATCGCCGGCTTCGGCCCCACCCCCAAGGGGCGCATCCTGATCAATGGCGAGGATGTCGCCAAGCTGCCGCCCTGGGAGCGCAATGTCGGCATGGTGTTCCAGTCCTATGCCCTGTGGCCCCATATGAGCGTCGCGCGCAATGTCGCTTTCGGCCTCGAAGAGCGCAAATTGCCCCGCGCCGAAATCGATCGTCGGGTGATGGAGGCGCTGGAGCTGGTGGATCTGGTCGATTATGCCCAGCGCCGCCCCTCGCAGCTTTCCGGCGGCCAGCAGCAGCGCGTGGCCCTGGCCCGCACCATTGTCATCGAGCCGCGTGTGCTGCTGCTCGACGAACCGCTCAGCAATCTCGACGCCAATCTCCGGGTGCAGATGCGCCGCGATATCCTGGCCTTGCAGAGAAAACTGAAATTGACCACCATCTTCGTCACCCATGATCAGGAGGAGGCCAACACCACCTCCCAGCGCATGGCTGTGCTGAATAACGGCATATTGCAGCAGGTCGGCGCGCCGATGGAGCTCTACGACAATCCGGCCAACAGCTTTGTCGCCGGCTTCCTCGGCACCGCCAATATTCTGCAGGGCGCGGTGAAGTCTTTGGGCGACGAAACCAAATTCGTCACGGCCGCCGGCTTGCAATTGCCGCATATCTCCGCCGCCCCGGATGCCCACTCCATCGCCATCCGGCCGCAAAACGTGCATCTGCGCGCGCCCGGCACCGGCGGCGCCCTGGCCATGGCGGGCGAGGTGGCCGAGGTCGAATTCCTCGGCAGCATCCTGCGCTATGCCGCCACGCTGGGCGGTGAGACGCTGCTGGTGGATCACAGCCACACCCCGGGCGAGCCGGTCTTCGCCGTCGGCGACACGGTGGATGTGGTGCTGGACGCGGATAAGTTCATCATGCTCTGAACCGGGCATCGCCGGCGATTGGGACCGGGCCCCTCTTTTGAGACCCAAACAAAAAAGACACGAGCCTGTCCCCCTCGTCCCTGCCGAACGGATCGCCAACCCCTAATGTGCGCCGTTCGGCAGGGTCGAACCGGGCCGCCCGCCCGCCCCGCCGGCGTCTGCGGCAACCGCATCACCGCAATGGTTCAATCCCACCCGAAATTGCTCTAAACTCGCCGGCATTGAGTCTTCGGAAAACATCCATGTTTGGGCTACGAACGGTCTTTCACATTCTGGGTTGGGTGACCTGCATGATCGGCATCATGCTGGTGCTGCCGGCCTTTACCGACCTGGCCTATGACAATGCCGACTGGCGGATTTTCGCCCTGTCCTCCTGTCTGCCGCTGTTTTTCGGCACCATCATGGTCATCGCCACCTATTCGCCGCCGCCGCTGCGGCTCAATTTCCGCCAGGCCTATCTGGTGATCATCCTCGGTTGGCTGCTGGTGGCGGCGCTGGGCGCCATCCCGTTTCTCGGCCTCGGCATCCGTTTTGTCGATGCGTTGTTCGAGTCCATGTCCGGCCTGACCACCACCGGCTCGACCATATTGACCGGGCTCGATTCGCTCCCCCCCGGCATGCTGCTGTGGCGCGCCACCCTGCAATGGATCGGCGGCATCGGCATCATCGCCATTTCGGTCCTCATCATGCCGTTCCTGCGGGTCGGCGGCATGCAATTGTTCCAGGTCGAAAGCTCGGACCCGTTTCAGGACCGTATCGGCAGCATGTTCAAGACCCTGCGCCTGCTGGTGGATGTCTATCTGGTGCTCACCCTGGCCTGCGCGCTGACCTATTTCTTTCTCGGCATGAGCGGCTTCGACGCGGTGACCCATGCCATGACCACCCTGTCCACCGGCGGCTTTTCCACCCATGATGCCTCTTTCGCCTATTTCAAGAATCCATGGCTGCACTGGGCGGCCGGTTTCTTCATGATCTGCGGCGCCATTCCCTTCCTGCTCTATGTCAAGCTGAGCATGGGCCATGTCCGCGATCTTGTCCGCGACGCCCAGGTGCGCGGCTTCCTGCTCTTCCTGGCGTTCACCAGCCTGGCCATGGCGCTATGGCTGATGGCCCAGCTCGATATCGGCTTTTTCAAGGCGCTGACCCTGACCTTCTTCAATGTGGTATCGGTGGTCACCACCACTGGCTTTGCCTCAGAGGATTACACGGTCTGGGGCACCGGCGCCGTGGGGGTGTTTCTGTTTCTGATGTTCGTCGGCGGCTGCGCCGGCTCCACATCGGGCGCCATCAAGATCTACCGCTTTCAGATCATGCTGATTTTCCTGCGCCGCCATATCAGGCAGTTATTCTCGCCCAATCGCATCCTGTCCATGCGCTATAACGGACGCGAGCTCTCCCATGACGTGCCCCTGTCGGTTCTGGTGTTTCTGTCGGCCTTCGTGGTGACCGTGTCGCTGGTTACCATCGTGCTGTCGCTGCTCGGGCTCGATATCGTCACTGCCTATTCGGCCAGCATCACCGCCATCACCAATGTCGGCCCCGGCCTTGGCAAGATCATCGGCCCCTCGGGCAATTTCCAGTCCCTGCCCGATGCGGCCAAGGCGGTGCTGGTGTTCGCCATGCTGGCGGGGAGGCTGGAGATTCTCGGGCTCTTGGTGGTGCTGGAGCCTGATTTCTGGCGCGGCTGAACCCCCGCTGTCCCGCCCTTGAAAGCAAGGCCGGCCCCGCCCGCGCGGGCGGGCAAGGGGCCGGGTTCAATTATTGTGTTAGCTGATCATGCTGCGCAGCATCCAGGCGGTTTTTTCGTGAATCTGCATGCGCTGGGTCAGCAGATCGGCGGTCGGCTCGTCATTGGCCGCCTCGGCGTCGGGAAACACGCTGCGGGCGGTGCGCGCCACGCTTTCCTGATCCTCGACCAGCCGGGCGATCATCTGCTCGGCGCTGAGCTCGCCCGTCTCCTCCTTGATCGAGGTCAGGGCCGCGAACTGGCTGTAGGAGCCGGGCGCCGCCACCCCGAGGGCGCGGATGCGCTCGGCAATCTCATCCACCGCCGTCGCCAGTTCCGTATATTGCTGCTCGAACATCAGGTGCAGCGTGTTGAACATCGGCCCCTTGACGTTCCAGTGGAAATTATGGGTCTTCAGATAAAGCGTATACGTGTCCGCCAGCAGCCGGGACAAGCCCCCGGCAATGGCGATGCGGTCCTGCTCGTTGATACCGATATTGATGCTCTTGTTCATGGCGTGTTCCTTTCTGCCTGTCCGATTGAAGCGTTGAAAGGAAGATAGGGCTTGCCGATAAATTTGTGAAACGATATAAAATAATTATATTATACGGAAATTACGAATTATAAATCAGACGGGATCCGCCGCGCCATGAAACTCCTGCCCAGCCTCAAACAGCTCGAATATCTGACCGCCCTCGACGACAGCCAGCATTTCGGCAAGGCCGCCGAGGCCTGCCATGTCTCCCCGTCCACCCTCAGCGCCGGTGTGCGCGATCTGGAACAATTGCTCGGCGCTCCGGTGGCCGAGCGCACCAAGCGCCGGGTGGTGATTCTGCCTCTGGGCCAGGAAATCGCCAGCCGGGCGCGCCGGCTGCTGCGGGATGCCGAGGACATCATGGCGCTGGCGGCGGCCCGGAACGCGCCGCTCACCGGGCTGCTGCGCCTCGGGGTCATCCCCACCATCGCGCCGTTTCTGTTGCCCATGGTGATGCCGGGCCTGCATGCGGCCTATCCCGATCTGCGCCTGGTGCTGCGCGAGGACCAGACCGAGGCGCTGCTGGCCGATCTGCGCGGCGGCCAGATCGATCTGGCGCTCATCGCATTGCCCTATGAGCTGGATGGGCTCACCTCGCTCGACCTGTTCGAGGACCGGTTTCAGCTTGCCTGTCCGGCGGGGCATGAACTGGCCGGCAAGAAGCTGATCGTGCATCAGGAGCTGGCCGATCAGCCCCTGCTGTTGCTGGAGGAGGGCCATTGCCTGCGCGGCCACGCCCTCGAGGCCTGCCATCTCGACCGCCATCGCCGCATGGCCGAGTTTGAGGCCACCAGCATGCATACATTGGTGCAGATGGTGGCCACCGGTCTCGGCATCACCCTGCTGCCGCAGATCGCCATTGACGCCAGGATCACCGCCGCCACCGACATCCGCCTGATCCCGCTGGCCGGCGGCGATGCCTCGCGCCGCATCGGCCTCGTATGGCGCCGTGCCTCGCCCCGCGCCG
Source organism: Hyphomicrobiales bacterium (assembly GCA_002869085.1). GTDB lineage: Bacteria > Pseudomonadota > Alphaproteobacteria > Rhizobiales > BM303 > BM303. The sequence continues at coordinate 10,150 of PKTQ01000349.1, forward strand.
CCGAATTTGCCCTGCTCGGCAAGGCGCTCACTCCGGCCGGTCATTGATCTTGCGCCCCGTGGCTTATATAGACAGCCTCTAACGCCCTTTTCGGGGCGCCCGGCGCCGGGGGAGTAGTGATGATGGGGCAGGACAAGAAGGTTCAGACGCTGTTCGACGAGCAGCAGATCGCCGGCCGGGTGCGCGAGCTGGCCGATGAGATCAAGGCCGGAATGCCGCGCGATTTCGTGGTGGTCGGCCTGATGGTCGGCAGCTTCGTGTTCGTGGCCGATCTGGTGCGCGAGCTCTCGCGCCTCGGCTGCCGCCCGGCGGTGGAGATGATCCGCATGAGCTCCTATGGTCTTGGCCGCGAAAGCTCCCGCGATGTGCATCTGATGAGTGAGTTCGGCATGGACCTGACCGGTCGCGATGTGCTGATCATCGATGACATCGTCGATACCGGCCATACCCTGACCTTTGCCACCGATTTTATTGCCCGCAGCGGCGCCGCCAGCGTGAAGAGCTGCGCCCTGCTCGACAAGCCGGCCCGGCGCGAGGTGGATTTCATCCCCGATTTCGTCGGTTTCGAAATTCCGGATCGCTTCGTGGTCGGCTATGGCATCGATTTTGGCCTCAATTACCGCCATCTGCCCTTTATCGGCACCATCGGCTAGATGCGGTCCAGCGCCTCGGCCCGCGCCGCCGATGCCTCGCGCCGGGCCAGCAGGATATTGGCGCCGATGATCACCGCCGCCCCCAGCCACACATTGCCGCCCGGCCACTCATTGAACACCAGCCAGGCCGCCAACGCCGCCGTCGGCAGGCGCAGGAAACTGAGCCCCGCCACCAGCCCGGCTTCGGCGGCTCGATAAGCCCGGGCCAGGCATTGATGGGTCAGGGTGGTGGTGGCGCCGATCGCCAGCAGAAACAGCCATTCCATGCCCGACGGGCTCGACCAATGCATCAGCGCAAACGGAGTGACCAGCGGGAACACCGCGATATTGGTATAGAAAATCAGCGCATTGGGATGGTGGTCATGCACCAGCCGGCGCACCAGCACCCCGCCGCAGGCCATGAACAGGGCCGCCAGCAGCGGAAGAAAATGCGCCGGCAACACCGTCTCGAAACCGGGCTGCAAAATGATGAGAATACCGCCCATGCCGGCAATGATGGCGGCGATGCGCCGCCAGCGAATGCGCTCGCCCAGAAACAGCGCCGCCAGCAGGGTCACGAACAGGGGCGCGGTGAAATTGAGCGACACCGCCTCGGCGGTCGGCAGTAGCGCCAGGGCATGAAACCAGGTCGCCATGGTCAGGAACGCCGTCGCCCCGCGCAGCACCAGTAATTTCGGCACCGGCGAGCGAAAGCTGATCCGCCGTGGCCAGAACATCAGCGGCGTGATGATGAGAAGGCCAAAAAGGGCGCGGAAAAACACCACCACAAACGGATCGAGCCGCTGCGCGGCCATGCGGATCAGCACCGCCGAGAGCGCCAGCGACAGGGCGGCCCCGGCCATCCACGCCAGCGCCCGCAGCACAGGAGAGGCCGGAACGGGCGCGCTCATGCGCCGGCCGCCGGCGCAAAATCATATTCGATCGTTTCCCCATAGTCCCGGCCCGGGCCGATCACCGGCGCGGTGAAAGCCGGCTGGTTGGGGCTGTCGGGGAAATATTGCGGCTCGAGGCACAGCCCCGCATGGGCCGGAAACCGCCCGCCCATCGCCAGGTGCTTGCCGCCATAGACCTGCAGGCCGGGGGCGCTTGCCCGCACCAAGAGCCGCCGCCCGGAAGCGGGGTCGATAAGCTCGGCCGCCGGGCGCAGGGTGCCCGCCGCGCCGTCAATCACGAAATTCATATCCATGTCGGGATCAAGCCGCCGCGCGCTGCGGTAATCAAAAGGCGTGCCGTCTACCGGGCGGATCCGCCCGGTCGGGATCAGTTCCGCATCGACCGGTGTGTAATGGCCGGCATGGAGCCGCAGCAGATGCGGCGCCGGCTGCGGCCGGCCGGTCAGATTGAAATAGCCATGCGGCGCGAGATTAACGAGGCTCGGCCGGTCGGCGCTGGCTTTCAGCTCAAGCCGCAACCGGCCCTCATCGGTAATCAGGTAGCGCACCGAGGCCTCAAGATTGCCCGGATAGCCCTGGTCGAGATGCGGGCTTGTGAGACGAAAGCATACTTCATTCTCATCCTGTGAAGTCTCAGCCCGCCACAGGCGCCTGGAAAACCCTTCCGGCCCGCCATGCAGGTGATGACGCCCCTCATTGCAGGCCAGTTGCCAGCTTTGCCCATCAAGGGTGAAGCGCCCACAGGCGATGCGGTTGGCGTAGCGCCCGGCGATCACTCCCATATATTGGCTGTCGTCCTGATAGGCCGCGCCGCTGCCGAGCCCCAGCACCACATTGGTGCCGTCCGGATGATGGAGGCCCACCAAAGCCGCGCCATAATCACTGAGTTCGGCTTTGATCCCATGCGCTTGAAGCGTGAACAGCTTTGCGCCCGCGCCAAACGCCCGCACTCGGACCGTCATCGCCTAATAGGGGCCGCGAATATGGGGCGCGACCTCGTCCCGGTAGAACCGGGCAATGCGCGCATGCACCTCATCGGAGAGCGGTGCCAGCGCCGAGGCGGCGATATTGCCCGCCACCTGGCCCGCGCTCGAGGCGCCGGGGATCACCGTCGAGACCGCCTCATGGTCGAGAATCCAGCGCAGGGCCTGCACGCTCATGGCGGGCTCCGGCGCCAGCAGCCCCTTCAGCATCCCGGCCAGCTCCACCCCCTTGGCAAATGGCAGCCCGGCGAAGGTCTCGCCCACATTGAACGCCTCGCCGTCCTTGTTGTAATTGCGGTGGTCCTGGGCGCTGAACACCGTGTCCGGGGTGAATTTGCCGCTCAGAAGGCCGCTCGCCAGCGGCACCCGGGCAATGATCGCGACCCCTTGCGCCGCCGCCCGGGCGAACAGTTCTTCGGCCGGTTTCTGGCGGAAGATGTTGAAGATGACCTGCAGCGAAGCAACGCCCTCCTGTTCGAGGCACAGCATCCCTTCCTCCACGGTTTCCACGCTGACCCCGAACGCCTTGATCATGCCCTTGGCTTTGAGGGCGCGCAGATGCGCGAACACCTCGCCCCGCCGCAGCTCTTCGGTCGGGATGCAGTGCAACTGGATCAGGTCCAGCGCCTCGACGCCGAGCCGCTCCAGCGAGGCGGCAGCGTGCGCTTCCATCGCCCGGAGGCTGAAATTTTCCGGCCAGCCCGGTTCGGGAAAGCGGCCCAGCTTGGTGGCGATGAATGGCCGCTCGCTCTGGCCCGCGAAATAGCGGCCGAGCATGCGCTCGCTCGCCCCCAGGCCATAGACATCGGCGGTATCGAAGAAATTAACCCCGCCGGCCACCGCCGCGTCCAGAATCTCAAAGGCCCGCGCCTCGCCGATCTCGCCCCAGTCGCCGCCGAACTGCCAGGTGCCGAGCCCGACCTCGGAACATTGAAACCCCGTGTTTCCGAACGCTCTTACTTTCATACCGCATCCACCTTCTGTTTGCTTCTCGGCTGCCAGTCCTCGGGCAGGCGCCCCAGGATGATCAGGCTGAGCACATCGTCCTTGGTCACATCCTCGATCGGATACATACCGACATTTTCGCCGTTCTTCATCACCATAATCCGATCGCAGATATCAAACACGTCATGCATGTCGTGACTGATCAGGAAAATGCCGATCCCTTCCGCGCTCAGCTTCTTGGTCAGGTCCTTCACCATAGCCGATTCCGATGGCCCCAGCGCCGCCGTGGGTTCGTCCATGATCAAGATTCGCGCATCGAAATAAATCGCCCGCGCAATCGCCACCACCTGGCGCTGACCGCCGGACATATTGACCACCGCGTCATTGATATTGGTGAAATTGGGGTTGAGCCGGTGCAGCACCTGGCGCGCTTCGGCCTCCATGCTGTCATCGTCGAGCGTGCCCCAGGCGGTCTTCAGCTCGCGCCCCAGAAACAGATTGGCCGGCGCATTGAGATTATCCGCCAGCGCCAGGGTCTGATAGATGGTCTCGATGCCATAGGCCCGGGCGTCGCGCGGCGTGCGGATATCGGCTTTGGCGCCGTTGATATGAATTTCGCCCTCGTCGATCGGCAGGGCGCCGGACAGCATCGCCATCAGCACCGATTTGCCGGCCCCGTTATGGCCCAGCACCCCGACCACCTCGCCGGGATAAAGATCGAGCGAAACATTCTTCACCGCATGCACGCCGCCGAAGCGTTTGTGAACACCCTTCATTTCCACCAGCGGGGCCTTGGTCATGGTGCTCTCCCTCATCGTGTTTTCTTATAGATCGTGTCGAACCACACCGCCAGGATCAGCACCAGTCCGATCACCACCTGGCGCATGGCCGAGGACACCCCGATCAGCACCATGCCGTTTTCCAGGCTCTGCATGATCACCGCGCCCAGGATCGCCCCGGCGATGGAGCCGACCCCGCCGGCCAGCGAGGTGCCGCCGATCACCGCCGCCGCGATCACCGACAATTCGGCCAGCATGCCCATGGAATTGGCGCCCGCATTCAGCCGCGCCGTGGTGATCACCGCGGCGATGCCGCACAGCACCCCCATGATCATGAAGATCATCATGGTGGTTTTCTTCACATTGATGCCCGACAGCTCGGCGGCGCGCGGATTGCCGCCCATGGCGAACACATAGCGGCCGAACGAGGTCACCTTGGTGATCAGGCTCATCACGATCACCACCCCGATCAGGATCAGCACCGGCACCGGAATGCCGCGCGGAATGTCGGTGCGCGGCTTGGTATAGGCATTCATCACCATCACGAAGCCGATGATCAGCGCCGCCCATAACAGCAGCAGCGCCAGCTCCATGACGATCGGCTTGGGGGTAAAGCCGTGCTTGCTGCGCGAATTTCGGTTCTGCCAGGTCAGCAGGGCGACGATGGTGATGGCGACGATGCCGAACACCCAGCTCCACATGGCGCCGATCGAGCCGTCTATGCCGCCGCCGAGCAATTGATAGGTCGGGTCCATCGGCGCCACTGTGCGCCCGTCGGTGACCAGAAAGGCAAAGCCGCGAAACATCAGCAGCCCGCCCAGGGTCACCACAAAGGCCGGGATCGAGCGATAGGCGATCCAATAGCCCTGCCAGGCGCCGATCACCCCGCCCAGCGCCAGGCCGAGCAGGATTGTCAGTGGCCAGTTCCACGCCGCGCCAAGGGTGAATATATCCACCTGCAGCCAGGCGATCACCATGCCGGTAAAACCCATCACCGAGCCGACCGACAAATCGATATGGCGGGCGACGATCACCAGCACCATGCCGGTGGCCATGATGCTGACCACCGAGGACTGCACCGCCAGATTGTAAAGATTGCGCGCGGTCAGAAACAGACCGTCGGTGATCATATGCAGCCCCAGCCACAACACGATCAGCACCATCACCATGGTCAGCATGCGGGTGTCGATCTCGCTACTCCGGATCAGCGCCTTCAGGCGGCTACCGGCGGATCCGGGTTTTCGCAAGGCTTGGGCCTCGTCATTCATCGGGCTCCCCCCCAATTTTATTGCATCGGCTGGATGTTCATTCAGGGGGCGAAGCCGGACCCCGCCCCCTGAAAAATCATGTTGCAACCGCTCAAGGCGGCGATTACTTGCAGGCGGCCGGCGGGTTGGCGCCCACGCCCTGGCACACCACGTCCTTGGAAACCCAGCCCGCCTTGATGACCACATCAAGATTATCACGGGTGATCGGCATCGGCGGCAGCAAAATCGCGGTCATTTCGATGCCCTTGGCACCGCCGCTCCATTTGATGGCGCCTTCGATCTTGTCGCCGGCCATGCCCTTGGCCATCTTGACCGCCACTTCGCCGGCCTTCTTGCCGAGCGCCCGGGCGTCTTTCCACACCGAGACGGTCTGCAGGCCGCGCGCCACCCGGTTCAGGGCCGCAAAGTCGCCGTCCTGGCCGGACACCGGAATGCCTTCCATGCCCTGCTGGGTCAGCGCCGCCACCACGCCGCCGGCGGTGCCGTCATTGGAGGCCACCACCGCATCGACCTTGTTGTTATTGGCGGTCAGGATCTGCTCCATATTGCGCTGGGCGTTTTCCGGCTTCCAGCCGTCGGTATATTGCTCGCCCACCACTTTGATGTCGCCCTTGTCGATGGCCGCTTTCAGCACTTCGAGCTGGCCGCCATGCAGGAAGTCCGCATTGGGGTCGGTGGATGCGCCCTTGATGAACACATAATTGCCCTTGGGTTGCATCTTATAGACCGCCCGGGCCTGCATGCGTCCGACCTCGACATTGTCGAAGGTGAGGTAAAACACGCCCTTGGCCTCGATCAGCCGGTCATAACCCAGCACCGGAATGCCTTCGGCCTGCGCCTTGGCCACCGCCGGCAGCACCGCGTCCGCGTCCCACGCCAGGATGATCAGCGCATTGGCGCCGCGGGCGATCAGGCTCTCCACATCGGCGAGCTGTTTTTCGGCCGAGCCGCCGGCATCGGCGCTGATATATTTGCCGCCGCCCGCTTCGATGGCCGCCTTCATGGCCGCTTCGTCGGTTTTCCAGCGTTCTTCCTGGAAATTCGACCAGGACACACCCACCACCAGATCGGCGGCGGCCGCGATATTGGCGCTCACGAACATGGCCAGAGCCATGATCATAGCACCCATAATTTTCATCCACTTCATTAGCTTTCTCCTTTCTTCCCGTATGTTAAAGCTCGGTCAGGCGGCCGGAGCCGCCCGCCATTTCACGCGAGGTTAGCTCTTTGGTTCCCTCCCTTCAGGCGGTAGCCAGGGCTGGGCCACTGCCTCGCCCCGGACCAGCCGCGCGAACTGGTTTGTGTAAAGCCGCACCCACGGCCCCCATTTGCCGTCGGGCCAGCGCACCCGCACCCGGGCCCGCTCGGCGGTGCCGGTGCCAAAATGCACCCAGCCGTGATGGCCGCCGGCATGACCGCCGCCCACCGTGACTTCATGGGTAAGGGTGCGGGTTCCGATCCGCACCTCGATCCAGGCGCCGATGGCGTTGCGGTTGCCGCCCGGCTGGCTCAGCTTCAATTGCAGCCAATTGCCCATCGGCACCGGCCGCTGGGCGCTGCCGAGGCCCACATTGCGCCACACTTCCACCGGTCGCTTGCGGTTCACCACCAGCAGATCCGGCAGCCCGTCGAGATTGAAATCTGTGAGCGAGGCCCCCCGCGCCCTTGCATAGGTCACAAGGCCGGCATCCGGGCCCGCCTCCGCGAAGCTCGCATCCTCGCGGCCCAGAAGCAGATTATTGGGATCCCGGGCGGCGAACCCCTTCATCGCCTCCACATTGCCCTTGGCGATGAACAGATCCGCATGGCCGTCATTATTCACATCGCTGAACTCGGCGTGCCAGGCGGTCGAGGGCAGGATGTCGCCGCCGCTATAAGGCCGGTGCGCGGTCAGGCCGCGCTTATGGGCCTGGTCGCCAAACACCGGCTTGCCCGGGCCTTTCAGCAGCACCCGCAATTTATTGTCGCCCATGCTGGTCAGGAAATAGTCGGGATAGCCATCCCCGGTCACGTCATGGCTGGCAATGCCCATGCCCCAGATGGTCAGCTTGCGCCAGCCCTCGCGCCGCCCATAAAGGCGCGGCGTGCCATTGGCCGCCAGCCGCCACAATTGTTCCTGGCCGCCCCGGTAATATTGCCGGTCATTGGCCAGCCTCAGATCGGGCTCGCCATTGCGGTTCCAGTCGCTGAAGAGAGCCGACAATGTGCAATAGCTTGGTTTCAGCAGCCGCGCCTCGCCATACCCGCCCTCGGCGCGCGGCAGCCACAGCCGGTTGTCGGCGCAGGTGCCGAACGGCGCCCCCGGCGCTTCCCGGTCGACATAATTGCCGAAAAACAGCCGCGGCCACGCCGCCTGTTTCGTCCAGCTGGCGGCAAAGGCGGTGGTCCAGGCCGCGCCGCCCTGATAGCCCCATTCCTCATTGGCGCGGGCAAAGCGGCAATTACCGAGCCCTTTCAGCAGCACATTCTCGCCCAGCCGCAACACGGCAAGATCGAGAATGCCGTCGCCGTCAATGTCGAGCGGATAGGCCCCGAGCACCTGATCGAGCGCGGTCCCTGTATCTGCCGCCGGCACAAAGCGGATCGCCCCGCCGGTCACCGAGACATTGCGGTAAAGCCCGGCCGGCCGGGTTCCGCCGGCCAGATAGACATCCTCGCGCCCATCGCCGTCGCAATCGAAAGCCGCGACGCCGCCGCCGACGAAAAACTCCCAGCCGCCGCCATAAATATGATCGATGCCGCGCTCGGCCACATATCGGGGCGTCTCGGCGGCGCCGGCCGGGGCGGCGGACATCAGGGCGGCGAGGGCGGTGAGGGCGATTGCGGTGGCGGCGGGTGCGTTCATGGCGAGCCTCCCGCGCCGGCAAGCTTCAGCGATTGCAGAAAGGCGATGATGCGGCGCTGGTCGTCCGCTTCCAGTGCCTCGAAGGCCTTTTGCGCCGCCGCGGCCTCGCCGCCATGATGCATGATCGCGCCGCGCAATGTGGTCAGATCGCCGCGATGGCCATAAGGGGCGGTATCGCCCACCCCCCACAGGCGGGCGGTGAGGAACACATCCCGGTTCACAAAGCGCTGCGCCAGCAATTCATTGGCGAAATGCGGCTTGTTCGCATCGGCGATCACATGGCGCTTGAAGTCGGAAAACACCGGCACCAGTATTCTGCCCGCTTCGTCGCGCGCCAGCCCCTTGGCGTTGAGGGGGAAGGCGAGCGGCGCCTTGACCTCGCGCCGGCGCAGATTACCGGCCGGGTTATAAGGGCCGGGTTCCGTGAAAACCGCGCTCTCAAGCGGCAGGGCCGGCATATGGCATGAGGCGCAGCCGATCTCGCTGAACAGGGCCCGTCCCCGCGCCGCCGCCGCCCGCGCCGCTTCGTCTTGCGGCAGCGCCGCTATCGGCGGCGGCAGCAGCGCCTGGAACACCACCAGCGCGGTGATGTTGCCGGCGCCGATTTCATCAGAAACCCCGTCCTTGTCGAAATCCGCGCTGCCGGTGTGGCGCGCCCCAAACCGCTCCACCGCCTGCAGGCCGTGATGGGCATTGAGCGCATTGATGGTGAACTGGCGCAGCGAGGTGAACACCCCCTTCTGGCTGAACGGGCGCACCACCAGGTCCTGGTCGATGCCTTCAAGCTCGGACACATCCATGAAGCCATCCGGGTGCAGGGTCAGATGGCCGAAGGAGATGTTTTTGGCGCTGAGGGCAATGCGCAATTTGCGCCCGCTTGTCCGCGCTTTTGCCGCCGCCGCGCGCCGCTGGGCCCGCAGCTCGGCGGTGATCTCCCGCGCCAGCAATTCGACAAAGCCGCTGCCATTGAGCGCCGGCGTGCCCCGTTCATTGGAGAATTGCGGATCCACCGTGTCGAAATCGGCGTCCGAGAAGCCCTCGGACACAAAGGCATTGGCGACAAAATCCCCGGCGCCGCCCGGTTCCGGGTCGTTATGGCAGCCACGGCAGGCATTGGAATCCGGTCCGGCGGTGCGGAAAAATGTGGGCAGGCCGGTTTCCTCGGCCTTTGTCGGCACAATCGCCCCGGTGGCGCCGGGGCGGCCCGCCCCCTCGGCGGCGGTGAATTTGGCCAGGAACAGCCGCCGCCCGCGCGCCGCCAGCTCGGCCAGGCTGAGCCGGGCGGCGTCCGCAAAGCTGATCGGCGGCGGCATCGCCCGCTCTTCCCCCCAGCCCGCATCCGCCGCCGCCGCGACTTGCGGCGCGGAGAAGATCAGGGCCAGCGCCGCGGCAACAACCGCGGCCGGGGGGAGGGTGGGTTTCATCTCATAGATACCGGTTCACCAGATTTTCAAGGGCCTCCTGACGGCCGGATACCGGCTGCGGGTCGAGCCCGTCCGTCAAGACCCGGTCGGCAAGCTGCGCCAGAGACACGCCGCCGTTCAGAATATCCTGGCCAAGTTTGCCGTCCCAGCCGCCATAGCGGGTGTTGACCACAGCCGCCAATTCGCCGTCCTCAATGATGCGGCTCGCCGCCAGCAGCGCCCGGGCGCAGCAATCCATCGCCCCGATATGGCCGTGGAACAGATCGACAGGGTCGAGCGACTGGCGTCGCAATTTGGCGTCGAAATTCAGCCCGCCGCTGCCGAGCCCGCCGGCGCCCAGAATATGCACCATCGCCAGGGTAAGCTCAGGCACATTATTGGGAAACTGGTCCGTGTCCCAGCCGAGTTGCGGATCGCCCCGGTTCATGTCCACCGAGCCCAGAATGCCATTGGCCGCCGCATAGGCCAGTTCATGCTCGAAACTATGGCCGGCCAATGTGGCGTGATTGGCCTCGATATTGACCTTGAATTCCTTTTCCAGCCCGTATTTCAGCAGGAAGCCATGCACCGACTGGGTGTCGAAATCATATTGATGCTTGGTCGGCTCCTTGGGCTTGGGCTCGATCAGCAATGTGCCCTGAAAGCCGATCTTGTGCTTGTGCTCGGCCACCAGGGTCAGGAAGCGGCCCATCTGGTCCGCCTCGCGGCCAAGATCGGTGTTGAGCAGGGTTTCATAACCCTCGCGCCCGCCCCACAGCACATAATTCTCGCCCCCCAGCCGGTGGGTCAGCTCCATCACCTGGCGCACCTGGCCGGCGGCATAGGCGAACACCTCCGGGTCCGGATTGGTGGCCGCGCCCGACATATAGCGCCGGTGGCCGAACAGATTGGCGGTGCCCCATAGCAGCTTGCGCCCGCTCCGCGCCATTGCCGCCTCCATCCGCTCGGCGATATGGGCCAGATTATCATTGCTTTCGGCCAGCGAGGCGCCCTCGGGGGCGACATCGCGGTCGTGGAAGCAGAAATAAGGCGCGCCCAATTTGCCGAAAAATTCAAACGCCGCCTCAAGCTTGATCTCGGCCAGCGCCAGCGGATCGCCAGGGCCGAACCAGGGCCGCTCAAACGTGCCGGGGCCGAACGGGTCATTGCCCGGGCCGCAGAAACTGTGCCAGTAGCACACCGCGAAGCGCAGATGGTCCTCCATGCGCTTGCCGGCCACCATGCGGTCCGCGTCGTAATAGCGGAAGGTGAGCGGGTTGTCGCTGTCCGGCCCTTCATATTGGATCGGCGCCACGTCTCCGAAATATTCGCTCATCATATCTCTCCTCATACCGCGCCGTTTCGGAACTCGTCCCGCAGCAGCCCATAGAGCCGCCGGTAACGCCCATACCGCGCCGCAAGCTCGCCTTGCAGATTATTATCGGGCGCGATGGTCTGATCCACCGGCGGCGGCGTGCAGATATCCGCCGGCGCTTCACGGGTCAGCGCCAGCCGCGCCAGCCGGGCGGCGCCGAAGGCGGGGCCAACCTCCCCGTCCGGATGATAATTCAGGCTGCGCCCCAGCGCCGAGGCGAGGATCCGCCCCCAGAACTTGCTGCGCGCTCCGCCGCCGATCACCGAAACCGATTTGATCTCGCCCCCGGCGGCCAGCAGGGCGGCCTGCCCGTCGGCGAGCGCGAAAGCCACCCCTTCCAGCACCGCATGGGTGAGGGCGGCGCGGTCCGTTTCATGGGTGAGGCCGAAAAACACGCCCGATGCCATGGGGTCGTTATGGGGGGTGCGCTCGCCCGACAGATAGGGCAGGAACACCGCCGCCGAGCCTCGCCCCTGTTCCGCCTCGGCCAGCAGGGCGGCTTCGTTCTCCGCTCCGGTGGCCTTGGCCAGCCAGCTCAGGCACGAGGCCGCCGAGAGAATGACGCTCATCTGGTGCCAGGTATCGGGGATGCAGTGGCAGAAGCTGTGCACCCCGCCTTCCGGGTTGGGGCTGTACTCCGCATTGCTGAGGAAATAGACCCCCGAGGTGCCGAGCGACAGGAAGGCCTGCCCCGGCACCACCGCGCCGATCCCGGCCGCCCCGGCGGCATTGTCGCCAGCCCCGCCGGCCATCAGCACCGGCCCGTCAAAGCCGAGCTCGGCCGCCATCGCGTCCGTCAGCCGCCCGCCGGCCTCGCTGCCTTCCACCAGGGCCGGCATATGCGCCCGGCTCAGCCCGCAGGCCGCCAGCATGCTGTCCGACCAGTCCCGCCGCGCCACATCGAGCCACAGGGTCCCGGCCGAATCCGACATGTCGGAAATCGCCTCGCCGGTCAGCTTCAGGCGCACATAATCCTTGGGCAACAGTACCAGCGCCGTGCGCGCGAAAATCTCCGGCTCGTGCTTGGCCACCCACAAAAGCTTCGGCGCGGTAAAGCCCGGCATCGCCGCATTGCCGGTGATGGCCGGCGTGTCCGGCTGCGATGCCATCAGCTCGGCGCATTCCTCGCCGCTGCGGCCGTCATTCCACAATATGGCCGGACGCAGCACCTCGCCCTTCGCATCCAGCAAGGTGGCGCCGTGCATCTGTCCTGACAGGCCCATGGCCTTGACGGCGGCATATTCGGCCGGCCGCGCCGCCCGCAACTGAGCCAGCGCGCCGCGCGCCGCCCGCCACCACTCGGCCGGGTCCTGTTCGGACCACAACGCATGGGGGCGCTGCACGGTGAGGCCGTCCTGGGCCTCGGCCAGAATCGCCTGGCTGTCATCCACCAGCACGGCCTTGACACCCGATGTGCCAATATCAAGTCCTATATACATATGCCTCCCCCAAATACATCAGAATGAGGTATTATTATTGTTATTACCGATCATTTTACATCAATCCGATGCTCAGGCAAGTTGATTCTGGGTCGAGCGTCTCCTCATGCGGGAAAACATGAATATTTGACTGTATTTGCGGGCTGTTGACCGTGCTTTGAGAGGGTTTGGATTCGCATATCCGTGCCAAAACACATCATATTAAGTTGTTTTGAGGTTGATGTGAGGGGTCGGCCCGGCTATGATCCGCTGATCAGGACTCGATACTAGGTGGGATCCGCGTGCCGAAATCCAGAATACGCCAGACCGATATTGCCCGCGAGGCCGGCGCCAGCGTCGCCACCGTGGACCGGGTACTGAACGGGCGCGCCGGGGTCAGCAAGCACACTGTGAAGCGCATTCTGGATGCGGTCGAGCGGCTCAAGGATCAGCAGGCCGGCAGCACCCGGCCCCTGCCGGAGCTGCGCTTCGAGTTCATCCTGCCCGGCGGGCCCAACAGTTTCTGGCAGATGATTGCCGCCGGCGCCGAGGAGGCCGGGCGCGCCTTTGCCGGGCAGGGGGTGCGCATCCGC
>PKTQ01000331.1 GCA_002869085.1 Hyphomicrobiales bacterium
CAGAACATTACCGGGGTGCATTACCCGCCCTATCTGCTGAATGTGCCGCTGAACAAGCAGGTCGCTCATGCCCATATGATGCGCGATGCGATGGAGAGCGGCCGGGCGGTGGCCTCGGAAGTGCACACGGATGCGTTTCAGGGGGTGACCGAGCTGACCGTGTTCACCGCCGATCATCCGCATCTCTTGTCCGTGTTCACCGGGGCCTGCGCCGCCTGCGGGGCGGATATATCGGGCGCCCAGGTGTTCACCACCTCGAGCGGCTTTGCCCTCGACATCATCACCCTCTATCGGCAATTCGACCAGGACCGCGACGAGATCCGCCGGGCCGGACGCATTACCGAGCTGATCGAACAGGTGCTGCGCGGCGAAAAACAGATTCAGCAGCTTGTCAGCCGCAAGAAACCGATCCGGCACAAGGTGCGGCCATTCTCGGTGGAGCCGCAGGTGTTCATCGACAACGAATCGTCCAATCTGTTCACGGTGATCGAGGTCAACGGCCTCGACCGGACCGGGCTGTTGTTCGCCCTGACCGAAGCCCTGTTCGACGTGAATCTCAATATCGGCTCGGCGCGCATCACCACTTACGGCGAAAAGGTGGTCGACGTGTTCTATGTGAAGGATTCGTTCGGCCACAAGATCACCAATCCGCGCAAGATCAAGGCGGTGCGGACACGGCTGCTGGAGGCGCTGAGGGTTCCCGGCCGGGCCAAGGCGGACAAGACCGCCGCTTAGTCAGGGGCTATTGATGCGCCGACAGATCGGTGATCACCGGATGGCGGCCATTGAGCGGATTGTCCGGATTCCACGGCAGCTGAAGAATGGTGGTGCTGGCCGACAGGGCGTCATAAAGCATGATCTTGCCGGCGAGGCTGTCGCCGAGCCCCAAGATTTCCTTAATCACCTCCATGGCCTGCATGGCGCCGACCACGCCGGTGAGAGCGCCGAGCACGCCGGCCTCCTCGCAGCTCGGCACCATGCCGGGGGGCGGGGCCTCGGGCAGCAGGCAGCGATAGCTCGGCAGGGGCTGGCCTTCAGCATCGGTTTCAAAGGCGCGAAAGGTGGAAATCTGCCCCTCAAACTGCGCCACCGCAGCCGAAACGAGCGGGCGGGCGGCCAGATAGCAGGCGTCATTGACCAGGAAACGGGTGGCGAAATTATCGCAGCCATCGGCGACAAGGTCATATTGCGAAATGATGTCGAGGGCATTGGCGGCGGTCAGGCGCACGGGATGAAGCTCGAGCTTCACATGCGGATTGAGGGCCTGCAGGGTGCGGGCGGCGCTTTCCACTTTCGGCATGCCCACAGCGGAGGTCATATGCACCACCTGCCTTTGCAGATTGGACAGGGACACGGTGTCGTCATCGATGATGCCGATTGTGCCGATTCCGGCGGCGGCCAGATATAACAGCGCCGGCGAACCCAGGCCGCCGGCCCCGATCACCAGGATGCGCGCCTGTTTCAGCTTTTGCTGACCGGTGCCGCCCACATCGCGCAGAATGATATGGCGCCGATAGCGCTGAAGCTCTTCGTCACTGAACATGGCTTAAAGCCCGTCGAATAACGGGGTCGAGAGATAGCGCTCGGCCATGGAGGGCAGAATCACCACGATGGTCTTGCCGCTCATGGCCGGCTGACGCGCCACTTCGAGCGCCGCGGCCACCGCAGCCCCGGAGGAGATGCCGCAGGGGATGCCTTCCTCCCGGGCCATGCGCCGGGACATGTCGAAGGCGGTCTGATTGCCGATGGTGACGATGTCGTCGATCAGATCGGTCTGCAGATTGACCGGGGTGAAACCGGCGCCGATGCCCTGAATCTTGTGCGGGCCGGCGGTGCCGCCGGACAGGACGGCGCTGTCCTCGGGTTCGACGGCGATCATTTTCAGCTCCGGGTTATGGGCCTTGAGCACGCTGCCGAGCCCGGTGAAGGTGCCGCCGGTGCCGACGCCGCACACCACCACGTCCACCTCGCCATGGGTGTCGTTCCAGATTTCCTCGGCGGTGGTGAGGCGATGGACCTCCGGATTGGCCGGATTCTCGAATTGCTGCGGCATGACAGCGCCGGGGGTCTGCTCGGTCAGTTCGGCGGCCTTGTCGACCGCGCCCTTCATGCCGAGCTCTGAAGGGGTCAGGACAATGTCGGCGCCGAGAAAGGCCAGCATGCGCCGGCGCTCGACCGACATGCTCTCGGGCATGGTCAGCACCAGCCGGTAATTCTTGGCGGCGCAGACAAAGGCCAGGGCGATGCCGGTATTGCCCGATGTGGGCTCGATGATGATGGAGTCCTTGTTGATGCGCCCCTGCTGCTCGAGCGCCTCGATCATGCTGAGGCCGATCCGGTCCTTGACGCTGGACAGGGGGTTCATGAATTCCAGCTTCAGCAGAATCCTGGCATTGATATTTTCCGCATGGGCGATCTGGCCGAGCGCGACCAGCGGCGTGTTGCCGATGATCTGGGTGATGTTGTTGTAAACCCGGCCTCGGCCGATTTTTTCCTCGGTCATGATCTGCTCATCTTCCCTTGTTTCCTCCACAGACCGGTTCAGATCGAATAGTCGGCGTTTTCGTTTTCATCGCCCCCTCCGCCATTGTTCTGAATCTGGAGGCGGTCGGCCTTGCGGCACAATTCCTCAATGGTTACTTCGTCCAGCTCGCGCAGCAATTGCTCTTCCATATTTTTCCATAATGGCCGCACAACATGCAAACCCAGTTCGGATTTGTCGGCGAATTTCGGCTCGTCCTCGGATTCCATCTTGGCGACGGCGCGCACCACGTCGCCGGCGGTGATGCGCCGGCGCTCGCGGGCCAGCACATAGCCGCCCTGCGGGCCCCTGACCCCCTTGAGGATGCCGACATGCACCAATTGCTGCATGACCTGCTCCAGATAGCGCTGGGGTACGCCCTGGCGATCGGTGATATCCTTGGCGCGCACCGGATTGGGGCGGCTGTGAAAGGCAATGTCCGTGACGGCTTCCAGCGCCAATAGCGTTTTACGGGTTACCCGCAGCATTGTTCTTTTCCTCCCGTTCCGCATGTTTCAGTCCGGTGGAACCGAAGCCGCCGGCGCCTCTGGTGGAGGCGTCAAGGGTTTCGATTTCCACGAAACGGACTGTTTCTTTTTTGGCAAAGATCAACTGAGCGATGCGGTCGCCGCGCTGTATCCGAAAGGGCTCCTGGCCCAGATTGACGAGTATGACCCCGATCTCTCCGCGATAATCGGAATCGATGGTGCCCGGGGCGTTGAGTACGGTGATGCCGTGGCGCAGCGCCAGCCCGGAGCGCGGCCGTATCTGCGCCTCGAGCTCCGGCGCCATGGCGATGGCGAAACCGGTCGGAATGAGGGCGCGCGCCCCCGCTGCCAGCTCGAGCGGCGCGTCCGCGGCCAGGGCGGCGGACAGGTCGACGCCGGCGGCGCCCTCGGTCTCATAGCGCGGCAGGGGCAGATCGCGGGCGTGATCGAGCCGCCGCAATTGCACTGAAATCCGGTCGCTCATGCGCTGCCCCCGGGCGGCGCCAAATGCCCGGCCAGCTTGTCGGCCAGGCGCTCCGCCACTTGTTTTTTGCTCATTTCCGGCCAGCTTTCGGTGCCCTCAGCATTGAGCAGGTGCACATGATTGTGGGTGCCGCCCATCACCCCGGGGATGGACACGTCATTGGCCAGAATCCAGTCGCAGCCCTTGGCGCGCAATTTGTCCGCCGC
>PKTQ01000158.1:0-1514 GCA_002869085.1 Hyphomicrobiales bacterium
TGGTGCGGACGGCGGGACTTGAACCCGCATGCCTGATAGGCGACAGATTTTAAGTCTGTTGTGTATACCAATTCCACCACGTCCGCGGCTGAAACAACGCCTGAAACATGCTTTTAGAGCATCTTTCGACCAAATAGAACCAATTCTGCGTGCCGATTGACGAGAAGCTTTTCAGATTTGAAGCGGGCGAAATCCGGTGCGGGTTCAATCCACCATCCGCTTTGTCAGATGCGCTGGCCTATGCCGGATCGGAAAGCGAGATTTCAGCGCCGCTTTGTGCAAGTTCCTCGGCCAGCATGGCCCGCGCCGCCGCCAGCGCCTGCCGGTCCGGGCCGCGCAGCACGATGCTCACCTCGCAGCCATCCTCGGTGAAGCGCGGATAGCTGCCAATGGCGATACCGGCCAGGGCATCCTGATGCCGGCGCATCAGCGCGGAGATATCGCTCTCCTTGGCGCTCACCGTCATGCCGAGGCTGATCAAGCGCCGTCCGGTACGCAAAAAGGGCGTGATCGAGGCGATCATCTGCTCGCAGATCGAAGGGATGCCGGCCAGCATGAACACATTGCCGATCATGAAGGCCGGCGAATGCCCATCGCAATCACCCACCAGCTCCGCCCCCAGCGGCGCCCGGGCCATGCGCCGGCGCTCACGGGTCAGCCCGTCCGCGCCGTAATAGCTCCGCAACAGCCGGATGGCCGCCTCATGCTCGGCCAGTTCCACCCCGAAGGCCGCCGCCAGCGCCTCGGCGGTGATGTCGTCATGGGTCGGGCCGATGCCGCCGGTGGTGAACACATAATCATAAACCTGCCGCAGCGCATTGACCGCCGCCACGATCGCCTCCTGCCGGTCCGGCACCACCCTGGCCTCGCGAAGATCAATGCCGATGGCAGTCAGATGCCCGGCCAGAAAATTGATATTGCGGTCCCTTGTGCGCCCGGACAGAATCTCATCGCCGATCACCAGGATCGCCGCGCTCACCGTTTCGAACCGAGCGTCCCGGTCCGTTGTTCCGGCCTTGTCCTTCTGCTCCTCCGATGCCGCCATGCCAGCCTGCCTTTTGCCTGATCGCCTTTCCGCTCCAGTGTACCCCAAAGCCGGAGCAGGGAAAACAAAATGAGGCAGCGCGCCATTGATCTTGCCCCCACCCCGCCAAACCGATAATTTGACGCCATGTTGCTGCCCGACCCCCTGATCAGCGGCCGCCTGCTGCGCCGCTACAAGCGCTTCCTCGCCGATATCGAGCTTGAGGACGGCGAGGTGATCACCGCCCATTGCGCCAATCCCGGCGCCATGACAGGCCTGAAAGAGCCGGGGCTGAAAGTGTGGCTTTCCCGTTCCGACAACCCGAATCGAAAACTGAAATATAGTTGGGAACTGATTGAATTCGAAGACCGATCCCCACCGGTCTTTGCCGGCATCAACACCGCACAGCCCAACCGGATCGTGCGCGAGGCAATCGAAGACGGGCGCATCGCCGAACTGACCGGCTATAGCGGCTTACGCAGCGAGGTGC
>PKTQ01000158.1:1523-5216 GCA_002869085.1 Hyphomicrobiales bacterium
CACCGCCCGCCCTGCTATGTCGAGGTGAAAAACGTGCATTTGCTGCGCAAAGGCGATCTCGCGGAGTTTCCCGATTCGGTCACCGCGCGCGGCGCCAAGCATCTGGTGGAACTTTCGGACATGGTGCGCCGCGGCGCCCGCGCGGTAATGCTCTATCTCATCCAGCGCACCGATACCGGGTGCTTCGCGCTGGCGGCGGATATCGACCCCAAATATGCCCGCGCTTTCGAGGCGGCGGCACGCGCCGGGGTTGAAGCCTATGCATATGATTGCCAGATAACGCCGAAGCATGTAACTCTGAACCGGCGCATTCCCTTCGCGCCCTGAGCCACGGGCCTCCGGCGGGGCCCGCCCGGGCGATGGATTCATGGATACAACTTGGCGGAACGATGAATTATAGCTCAATTTCATATATCGATGCGGCCTCGGCGCCGCTGCGCAACACCGGCGAGATCAAGCTGCACGGCCCCGAGGCCTTCGCCGCCATGCGTAAAGTGGGCCGCATCGCCGCCGACGCCCTCGACCTGATGGCCGAGAAGGTCCGCCCCGGCATCACCACCCGCGAAATCGACGACATCGCCTATCAGTTCGGGCTCGACCGCGGCGCCCTGCCCGCCACGCTCAATTATCGCGGTTTCACCCATTCATGCTGCACCTCGATCAATCATGTGGTCTGCCACGGCATCCCCGGCGATCGGGCGCTGAAGGAAGGCGACATCATCAATATCGACGTCACCTATATTCTCGACGGCTGGCACGGCGATTCCAGCCGCATGTTCCCGGTCGGCGAGGTCAACCGCAAGGCCGCGCGGCTGATGGAGGTGACCTATGAGGCGCTGATGCGCGGCATCGACGCCGCCGGCCCCGGCGCCACCACCGGCGATATCGGCGCCGCCATCCAGTCCTTCGTCGAATCCGAGCGTATGAGCGTGGTGCGCGATTTCTGCGGCCATGGTCTCGGCCAGCTTTTCCACGACGCCCCCAATATTCTACATTACGGCCAGAAGGGCCAGGGTATCGAGCTGAAGCCCGGCATGTTGTTCACCATCGAGCCGATGGTCAATCTCGGCCGCCCGCATGTGAAAGTGCTGCGTGACGGTTGGACCGCCGTGACCCGCGACCGCACCCTCTCGGCCCAGTTCGAGCATTCGATCGGCATCACCGAGACCGGGGTCGAGATCTTCACCACATCCCAAACGGGGCGGCATCAGCCTCCCTATGATATCTGACCGGTAGCGGGGCCGATCGCATGCCGCCGCAAAAAACCCGCCCAGCCGCAGACAACACGCCCGGCGACCACCGCGCCGGCCACCGCCAGCGCCTGCGCCGGCGCTTTCGCGAAGGCGGCGCCGGGGCGCTGCCCGATTATGAATTGCTGGAGCTCATTCTGTTTCGCGCCCTGCCCCGGCGCGACACCAAGCCGCTGGCCAAGGCGCTGATCGAACGCTTCGGCGGCTTTTCCGAAACCATCAGCGCCGAGCCCGCCCTGCTCGCCGAAGTGCCGGGGGTGGGCGAAAGCGTCATCACCGAACTGAAACTGGTGCATGCCGCCGCCCTGCGCCTGCTGCTGCACCAGGTCGTGGACAAGCCGGTGCTGGGCAATTGGACCGACCTCGTGGATTATTGCCGCGCCAGCATGGCCTTTGCCAAAAAAGAGATGTTCCGGGTGCTGTTCCTCGACAAGAAGAACCGCCTGATCGCCGATGAGATCATGCAGGAAGGCACGGTGGACCACACCCCGGTCTATCCGCGCGAAGTGGTCAAGCGGGCGCTGGAGCTATCCTCGACCGCCATCATCCTGGTGCACAACCACCCCAGCGGCGACCCGTCGCCCTCCCAGGCCGATATCGACATGACCCGCCAGATCGTACAGGCGGCGCACAGCCTGTCGATTGTCATCCATGACCATGTGATCATCGCCCGCAACAGCGAAGTGAGCTTCCGCGCCCAGGGCTTGCTGTGAGTCTGACGGCAGCGCCCTAACAGAAACATTCTGCTTATAATTCAATGAAGTAAAGACGTTTCCGGACTCAAATTCTTCACCTGGGGCGCTGCGAAACCGGCCCCGGCACGCTAATCCAGCGTGCCGATCAGGCCAAGCTGCGACAATCGGGTCATGCCCGGTGTGGGCGCGGGCGCCTTGGCGCCGCCGGATTTGGAGCGGGGTTTTGCCGCCGTCCTGACCATCGCCGCGGCGACCGGCCTGACCCCGGCGGATTTGACCGGGCCCGCTTCGGCCTTGGCGGTCTTGATCCTGACCCCGGCCGGATCAGCCTTGGCCTTAGCCGGAGCCGGAGCCTCCGCCGCGCGATCCTGCGCCGCTGCCGGTTTCGCGCCGGCGGCGGAGATCGCCGCGATGCTCACCGACTTGTCCGCTTCCTCCAGCTTGGCCGCCGCCAGCCGGTTGCCCAGATCCGCGGCCTGTTTGTAATATTGCCGCGCCCGCTCGGCGCTTTCCACCACGCCGAGGCCGGATTCATACATCAGCCCCATATGATAATAGGCCCGAGGTTCCTTGAGCTGGATGCCTTTGCGGAACAGGCGCAGCGCCTGGTAATAATCCTTCTTCACCCCGCGTCCCTCGGCATAGAGAATGCCAAGCTCGGCCTGGGCCCGGCCGTCATCCTGATCGGCGGCCTTTTGCAGCCATTCGGCCCCGAGCTTCGCATCCGGCGCGGTGCCGGTTCCGTTCAGATAGAAAACGCCAAGCCGGGTCTGGGCTTCCGCGCTGCCATGTTCGGCGGCCTTTTTGGTCCATTTGAAGGCCTGTTCCGGGTTGGCCTGCACCTGTTTTCCCTCGCCGTAAACCTCCCCCAAGAGGTTTTGCGAGCGCACGAAATCCTTCTGCGCCGCTTTCTCATACCAGGCCAATGCGGTCTTCAGATCGCCGCCGCGCGCCGTGCGCTCGGTATCGCCCAGCAGATGCATCGCCTCGGCGACCCCCTTTTCGGCCGCCTTTTTCAGCAGTTTCAGCCCATCTTCGCGGCGCTCACGCCCGCCGATGCCCTTCAGATAGACCCGGCCCAGATTATATTGCCCATAGGCATCGCCCGGCTTGGCGGCGCGCAGATAATAGTCCCGCGCCTTGGGCGCATTGCGCACCACGCTGAAACCGTTCTCATACATATAGCCGATAATATCGAGCGCCGGCGGGTGCGATAGCTCCTCCGCCTTTTTCAACGCCCGGCCCGCCTGGCCCAGCCGCTTCACTTTCAGCAGAGCCCGCCCGAGCTGGGTGAAAAACCGCCCTGTGGTGGGAAATTTGCGCGAGGCCTCGCGGCAGGCGCGGATCGCCGGTTCCGCATCGACATCCTCAAACCGTACCCCCTTGGCCGGGCTGCTGATATCCAGCGGCCGGGTGGCCAGCCGGTCGCATTCATAGGCCGCGGCCAGGCTCGCCGCCGCCTTATCCTCGGGCACCCCGTCCTCCTCGGCCAGCACGGATATAAAGGGAAAACAGCCTATCAGACTGGCAATCACCGCGGTGCGGATCACCTGCGAATACAACATGACTCGATACTCCTGTACGCCGGAACACGCATCCCCGCCCCGAGAACTCCGGGCGCGAAGAAAAAAACCGGAGGAATCCTAGAGCTTAGGTGGTGAACATGCCGTTAAGAGCGTCATCATTCGCCAGGATCGGGGCAAATCGCCACTTGCGGCAAGGGGGCTGCACACAACCGCCAATCCCCG
>PKTQ01000100.1 GCA_002869085.1 Hyphomicrobiales bacterium
CCCCTCGGCACCGGGGCATCTTCGCCGCGCATCTGGGATGGGACGTGAAACGGCGCACCATTGCCGTCATTCTGGGCACGGGGATGATTTTCGGCCTCTCGACCTTTACCTATGTGTTCGCGGTCGAAAAGGCCGGCGCGGTCAGCGCCGCCATCGCCATGCAGTCCTATCCCCTGTTCGCGATCCTGCTGGAGACCCTGTTTCTGAAGCGGCGCAAATCCGCCCTGGAATTGCTGTTCACCCTCACACTGATGATCTCGCTCACTTATCTCGCCACCGGCGGCACCTGGTCGGTCAAAGGGCTGTCGGGATGGTTACTGCTGGCGCTGTCGATCCCGTTCATGTGGAGCGTTGCCCATATCATCGTGCGCGAAGTGATGGGCCGCACTCCGATCACCCCGGCGCAGATCACCTTCTTCCGGGTGCTGATTTCGGCCCTGTTTCTGGGTGCGGTATTGCTGATCGCCGAGGGTCCCGGCGCCTTCGCCGCCGCCCTGCAGGACCGGCACTTCCAGAGCGCCGCCCTGGTGATGGGGCTGGTCTATTATCTCGAGCTGATTTTCTGGTTCTACGCCATACGCTCGATCGATGTTTCCCTGGCCAGCTCGATCACCATCCCCTGGCCGGCCCTGACCATGGTGCTGGCGGTGATTTTCCTCGGCGAGCCGGTGGCCACCTATCAGATCGTCACCTTCGTTCTGGTAGCGGCCAGCATCTATGGGCTGATGTTCGCCGCCGCCCGCAAGGCGACCCCCGCGCCCTGACCGACTGATGTTGCATCAAACTTCAAAATAACCGGCTAAACAGCCATGATTCGGGCTTAT
This sequence comes from Hyphomicrobiales bacterium, assembly GCA_002869085.1. Lineage (GTDB taxonomy): Bacteria > Pseudomonadota > Alphaproteobacteria > Rhizobiales > BM303 > BM303. The sequence goes on from PKTQ01000100.1 coordinate 825, forward strand.
TTCCGGCCGGAAATCTGCCATAATTGCCGCCCTCGTTTCATTGCACTCTTCCGCTTCGGGCGATGCTGTTTTCCGAAGCGACCCGAAAGGACTGAAATCATGGATCCCGTCTGGAAAGCTTCCGACAATCGCTATGAGCGCATGAGCTATCGCCGCTGCGGCAAAAGCGGGCTGCAACTGCCGGCCATCTCCCTTGGTCTGTGGCAGAATTTCGGCGAGCGCACCGCCCATGAGACCAAACAGCAAATGTGCCGCGCCGCCTTTGACGGCGGCATCACCCATTTTGACCTCGCCAATAATTACGGGCCACCGGCGGGCAGCGCCGAGGAGGCCTTCGGTCAGATTCTGCGTGAGGATTTCGCCCCTTATCGCGACGAGCTGATCATCTCGACCAAGGCCGGATACCGCATGATGCCCGGCCCTTACGGTGAATGGGGCAGCCGCAAATATCTGCTCTCCAGCCTCGACCGCTCCTTGCAGCGCATGGGGCTGGACTATGTCGATATTTTCTACTCCCACCGTTTCGACCCCGACACGCCTCTGGAGGAGACCATGGGCGCGCTGGCCCAGGCCGTCGCCTCGGGCAAGGCGCTCTATGTGGGCATTTCCTCCTATAACAGCCGCCGCAGCCGCGAGGCCGCCGCCATTCTGGCCGATATGGGCGTGCCGCTGCTGATCCACCAGCCGAGCTATTCCATGCTCAACCGCTGGATCGAGAGCGACGGGCTGCTGGCCACGCTGGATGAGATCGGCTGCGGCAGCATCATCTTCTCGCCTCTGGCCCAGGGCATGCTAAGCCGCAAATATCTGGACGAGGTGCCCGAGCAGAGCCGCGCCGCCGGCAGCCCCAGCTTCCGGCCGCATTTTCTGGCCCCGGAAACCCTGGAGAAGATCCGCGCCCTCGATCAAATAGCCGCCGCGCGCGGCCAGAGCCTGCCGCAAATGGCCATCGCCTGGGCCCTGCGCCGCCAGGAGGGTGGCCATCAGGTCACCACGGCGCTGATCGGCGCCAGCTCGGCCCAGCAGATCGAGGAATGCCTGGCCAGCCTCGACAATCTGGAATTCACAGGCGAAGAGCTTGCCGAGATCGACCGGCACGCCACCGATGCCGGTATCAATATCTGGGCCCGCTCTTCCGAAGAAGGCTGACCGGGAAAGCCCCGGCGATTAAGAAAAAGGCGGAAGGCCATGGCCCTTCCGCCTCTTTTGTTGCGTCTGAACGTGAAAAGCCCCGATCAGGCTACTTCATGTTCAGCTTGCCGCGCACCGTATCGGCCAGCGCTTTCATCTTGGCCGCCGGATCGGCGCCCTCGACGATCTCCACCAGGGCCGCGCCGATCAGATCGGTCACCGCCACGCCCTCGCTGCCCGGATAGGCATACCAGGGACCGGAATAGGCCGCCACCTGGGCATGGGCCCGGCGCGAGTTTTCGTTCTTGGCATAGAAATCGCCCAGATATTTCTTGTCCTTCAGCACAATGGCATTGGTGGGGGCATAGCCCGAATTTTCCACCACCAGCTTGGCGCCTTCAGGCCCGGTGGCATAGAGCATATATTTCCACGCCGCCTCCTGCTTGGCCTTGTCCTTGGTGAACATGACGATGGCCGAGCCGCCGGTGGGGAAATAGACCGATGACTTGTCCTTGGCCGCCACGATAAACGGCTCGACCGTGACCTTGAAGCGGTCCCCCGCCCCTTCGACCATCCGGGTCAGATAGGACGAGGAATCGATATAGATGCCCAGCACGCCGGCCGCGAAGGCCTGACGGGCTTCATTGCCGCCATATTTCTTCATGCCGGCTTCCTTGGAGAAGCGCGAATATAAAGTGGCGGCGCTGATCCCGGCCGGGCTGTCGAAGGTGATGGCGGTCTCGTCCTCATTCATCGGACGCCCGCCATAAGAGCCGAGCATGCTCTGGAAGCGCCAGTCATGGGCGGCCACCCACACACCGTCGATATTCGGCCCCAGGGCGCTGATCTTGGTTGCGAGCGCGATCAGCCCGTCGAAATCCCTGGGGAAGTTTTCCATCGACCCGCCGGCTTTTTTCACCAGATCCGGGTTCACATAGATCACCAGGGTCGAGGCCGAGGCGGCCACCGCATATTGCTTGCCCTTATACTGACCGAGCGAGCGCAGGGCCGGCGTATAGCCCATGGCCTCGAATTTGGCCGGATCGCCGATCAGCGGATCGAGCGCCACCGTCAGCTTGCGGGCCTCCAGGATGCGCCAGCGATTGAGGCCGACATAGGCGATGTCGGGCAGTTTCTTGGCCACGGCGCCGCGAAGCAGCTCCTGCGCCCCCTCGGCATAGGTCTTGGCCGGCGCGTCGAGCACGATCTTGATGCCCGGATTTTCGGCCATGAACCCCTGGGCGATCTTTTCCTGAACATTCTTCCAAAGATTGGGATGGGCGTAATGCACCCGCACCGTCGTCTCCGCCTGAGCGGCGGAAAAGCCGAACACCGACAGCGCGGCGGCGGCGATAAGAAATTTCTTCATGGCAGTTCTCCTTTTCGATCTAGGTTTTGCCCGGCGCCTGACCGCAAGGGGCGTCAGATGCCGGCATGTCGTGAACATCAACGGGCCTCAGCCCTTCAAACCGCTGGCGGTGATGCCTTGAATGAATTTTCGTTGCGCCAGCAGGAAACCAAGGATCAGCGGGGCGGTGACCATGGTCGCCGCCGCCATTAGCGGGCCGAAATCAGATCCGGCTTCCTCGTCCCGGAAATAGAGGATGCCGCGCGGCGGGGTGGCCAGATTGGGATCGGACACCACGATCAGCGGCCAGAACAGATCATTCCAATGCGCCACCACCGAAAACACCGCGAAGGCCGACGCCGCCGGCCAGGCGATCGGAAACGCGATGCGCCAGACGATCGCGCTCTCGCTCAGCCCGTCAATGCGCGCCGCATCGATAATATCGGTGGACAGCGAGGCGAAGAATTGCCGGAACAGGAAAATGCCGAACACCGAGGCGACGAAGGGGATCACCAGAGCGCTATAGGTGTTGAGCAGGCCAAGCTCGGCAAAGCCCAGAAAGAGCGGAATCGCGGTGACGTGATACGGTACCAGCAGCCCGGCGATCACCAGGCCGAAAATCGCGCCCCGCGCCCAGAACGAGCGATGGGCCAGCGCATAGGCGCAGGGCACCGCGAACAGAATCTGGAAAAACAGGATCGCGCCGCACACGATCACCCCGTTCATCAGATAGCGCAGCAAATGGGTCTCGTTGAATGCCTTGGCGTAGTTCTCCCATTCCAGCTTCGAGGGCAGAAAATCGATGCCGGGCGCGAAAATTTCATGCGCCGGCTTGAGCGACAGCGACAGCATCCAGAAAAACGGCAGCAGGATCACCGCCGCCCCGGCCATCAGCAGGGTGACAATCACTGTATTTTTCACCAATTGCCGCCGGGTCATTGATAATGCACCTTTCGCTCGACAATCCGCAGCTGGGTCAGGGTCAGGGTCAGGATGAAGAAGAAGAACACCATGGTGATGGCGCCGGAATAGCCGGCCTTGAAATAGACAAAGCCTTCCCGGTACATGGCGAACACCAGCACATCGCTGGCAAAGCCCGGCCCGCCATTGGTCAGGGTCGCCACCGTCTCGAACACCCGGAACGATCGGGTCGCCGTCACCACCAGCACGAACAGGGTGGTCGGACCCAGCATCGGCCAGGTCACGGTCCAGAATTTCTCCCAGCCCCGATTGGCGCCGTCGATTTCCGCCGCGTCATAGAGCGATTGCGGGATGGTCGCCAGCCCGGCCAGAAACAGGATCAGATTATAGCCCACGGTCTCCCAGATGCCGATCACCGCCAGGGTGAACAGCACCAGGCTGCGGTCCGACAGCCATTCCTGACCGGGCAGATTCACCAGGGCCAGAACCTGGTTCACGAGGCCCAGATTGGGATGCAGCAGCATCTGCCACACGGTCGCCATCGCCACCAATGTGGCGGCCACCGGCAGGAAATAGGCGGTGCGCAGGAAATTGGCCAGCCACACATTCCAGCGCCCGACCGACTGAATCCCCACCGCCGCGGCCAGCGACAGCATGATCGAGAACGGCATCACCACCGCCACATAGATCAGCGTGTTGACCACCGCCCGCCGTCCGGTTTCGTCGGTGAACAGTTTCCGGTAATTCTCGAACCCGACCCAGTTGAAATCCGGGGCGCCGAACAGATAATCGGTGAAGGACAGCACCCCGACGATCAGCGCCGGCGCGAAAATCAGCACCAGCATGGCCAGAGTGGCCGGCCCGGCCAGCAGCAGATCGGTCAGGGCTTCCCTGATGCGCCGCCGCCCCACCATCACGCGCCCTCGCCCTTGATGTCCGCCCCGGCCTTCGCGGCGCCGCTGAGCCCGCCGAGGCGCCGGCCCGTGGCCGCATCGAATACATGGGCAATGCCATGCTCCACGCCGAGCCGCAGGGTCTCGCCGGGCTTCGGCAAGACGCCCGAAGCATTGAGCGCGGCCCGCAATTGATGGCCCCCGTCCAGATGCAGGCTCACCATGGCCTCCGAGCCGAGATATTCCATCTCCCCGACCGTGCCGGTGAGCGGGCCCTGCTCATCTGGCTCAAGCGTTTCGGGCCGCAGGCCGATAATCACGCGTCCAGGCAGCTCCGCCACATCACAGGCAAAGCCGTCAAAGGGCGGCGGCAGGCGGCCCTCTGCCGTGGAAAGCTCGATCAGATTGATCGGCCGGTCGCCCAGAAACGCCGCCACATCCACATTCACCGGCCGCTCAAACAGATCGCGCGGACTGGCCACCTGCAGAATGCGCCCACCCATGATCACCGCGATGTTGTCGGACATGCTCATCGCCTCGGCCTGATCATGGGTCACATAGATGAAGGTCCGCCGGGTGCGCTGATGCAGATCGACGATTTCGCTGCGCATCTGGGTGCGCAATTTGGCGTCGAGATTGGACAGGGGCTCGTCGAACAGGAACACGATCGGATCACGCACCAGCGCCCGGCCCACCGCCACGCGCTGTTTCTGCCCGCCCGAAAGCTCCGAGGGCTTGCGGTCGAGCAACTGGTCGATCTCCAGCATCTCCGCCACCCGCTGGGTCTGCTCCGCATGTTCGGCGATCTTGCGCCGCGCCGAGGGCAGGATATGGTCCAGAAACGGCATCCGCTCGATCCGGTTCATATTGCGCATGGTCAGCGGCAGGGTGATATTGCCGCGCACGCTCAGATGCGGATAAAGCGCATAGGACTGAAACACCATGGCGATATTGCGCTCGGCGGCGGTGAGCTCGGTCACGTCGCGCCCATTGATGCGCACCTGCCCCGAACTGGGCTGGTCGAGCCCGGCGATGATCCGCAACATGGTGGACTTCCCGCAGCCGGACGGCCCCAGCAATGAGGTGAAGCTGCCCTCCGGCATGGTCAGGGACACATTGTCCAGCGCCTTGGTCTGGCCAAAGATCTTGCTCAAATTTTCAAGTTCGATCATCGAACTCCACCTGATGTTAGATTTCTACCATTGCCGGTGGCTTTCGGTTCTACACCGGCAATATGTATGTTAGATGACGCAACCCGTCCTGCGGTTTCACTTCTCAAGATGCAGAATCACCGGCAGCAGGGCCGCCACCACCTCCTCGACCCCGTCCATGCTGAGCGCGCCGTCCACATGCGGCGCATTTTCGAGCGCAAACACCGGCTTGTCGAAATGCAGCCCCAAGGCCATCTCGGACAATGTACCATATTCGCCGCCAATGGCGATCAATGCCAGGCTGGCGCGGGCGATCAGCACATTGCGCGCCGGGCCGATCCCCGTGGCCAGCGGAACGGTCACATAAAGGTTGGCGCAGCGCCAGTCCTCATCGGGGATGAAGCCGAACACATCACCGCCAGATTCCATGCATCCTTTTGATATGGCTTCCATAACGCCGGTCTTGCCGCCATTGAGCACCGGCACGCCCAGCGCGCCCAGCCGCCGGCCCAGCGCCTCGGCCACCTCGATTTCCCGCGGGCTGGCCTCGCGCGGTCCGATCACCCCGACCGGCACCCGCCGGCCCTTTGCTTCGCCGTAAAGCCAGGAGACCGCCGCCTCGGGACTGATTTCGCTCCCCTCGGGCAGCGCGCCCTCAGGCGGCCCCCAGGCCAGCGCCCAGGGATCGAAACTGCGCCGGCCGTCATGCAGCCGGCTGCGATCATGACTGAGAAAAAGATTGGTCATTCCAACACGCCTCATCCCCACATTCACGAAGTTGAAATCTGATGTAATATATCTTACATTTACTATTCTGACAATCCCAAAGCTCAGCCAGGAAAGGCGACACCATGCCGACAGGCGGCACAAATCTCAATCCGCGCCAGGCCGAGATCGTCCAGCGGGTAGAGGCCAACGGATTTGCAACCATCGAGACCCTGATGCGCGAATTCGGCGTTTCGGCGCAGACCATCCGGCGCGATATCATCCAGCTCGACAAGCAGGGGATTCTACGCCGGTTCCATGGCGGCGCCGGACTGCCGCGCGACAATGAGCGCCTAGAATACCAGCAGAAGAAATCGGTTTCGGTGGAGGGCAAGCACCATATCGGCGCCGGGGTCGCCGGGATGATTGGCGATGGCGCGGCGGTGTTTCTCGATGTCGGCACCACCGTCGAAGCGGTGGCCCATGAACTGACCCACCGGCACGACCTCAGCGTTTTCACCAACAGCCTGGCCTCGGCCATGGCCCTGGCCGGCAGCAGGCTGAGCAATGTGGTGGTCACCGGCGGCCTGATTCACGGCGCCGACGGCTCGCTGATTGGGGACACGGCCATTGATGCCATCCGCAATTACAGATTCGACGTGGCGGTGATCGGCTGTTCGGGTTTCGGCGATGATGGCGCGGTGATGGATTTCGACCTGCACAAGGTCGGGGTCAAGAAGGCCGCCATGGCCAATGCCCGGCGAGTGATCCTGGCCGCCGATCACAGCAAGTTCAGCCGCACCGCCTTTGTGCGCATCGCCCCGCTGGAAGATTTCTCCGATCTGGTCACCGACACCGCCCCACCGGCAGCCCTCGGCAGCGCCCTCATGGCCGCCGGGGTCGATCTCGTGGTGGTCTGACAAGGCCCGTCATCCACAGCAATCCGCATTGTGCCTGGTCCTGAATCAGTGATAATCTGCCATCAATCCCGCGCGATTTTGTACGGCGCGGGTCATAAGCATGGAGGATGTCATGGGGATTGAAGGTTTACTTATTTTTCTGCTGATCGGCGCTATTGCCGGCTGGCTGGCCGGACTGATCATGAAGGGGTTCGGCTTCGGCCTGATCGGCAATATCGTGGTCGGCGTGCTGGGCGCGTTCATCGCCGGATTTCTATTGCCTAAAATCGGTGTTTCGATCGGCTCCGGCATTATCGGCGCCATCATCCACGCCACCTTGGGCGCCGTCATTCTGCTGTTCGTGATCGGCCTGGTCAAACGCTGACCATCGAGGCGCACACGGGGCAATTGCCCGCCGCCCTTCACACAAAACAAAAGCGCCCGCCGGAACCCCGGCAGGCGCTTTTTCTTTTTCAGTCTGTACGGCGGAGCTGATTACTTGATCAGCTTCCATGCCAGCGGCAGTACCGCGGTCGCCAGCGCCGCCTTGATCACATCCCCCAGCAGGAACGGCAGCACGCCCTTGGCAATGGCCGATTCGGCGCCGATCAGCGTCGCCAGCCAGGCCGCGCCGGGGATATAGATCAGACCGGCCGACAGAATCATCAGGGCGAAGGTGGTCACGATCCTCCTGTCCCAGCCCCGCTCGGCCAATGTGCCGGCCAGCCATGCCGCCGGCACGAAACCGATCAGAAACCCGCCGGTCGGTCCGGCGAAATAGGCCGGTCCCGCCAACGGGCCGGCAAACACCGGCAAGCCGGCCATGCCCTCGGCCAGATAAAGCATGACTGTCGCCACGCCCAGCCGCGGGCCGAACAATGTGCCGATCATGATCACCGCCAGGGTCTGCAGGGTCAGCGGCACCGGCAGCACTGTGATCTGAATCTTGGCCGAAAGGGCCAGCAACAGGCTCCCGGTCACGGCCAGCAGGATCTTACGGGCATAGCCGCTCTCGATCTCGGGCCACAGCACCTGGGTCATTGAAAGATATTGGGTGTGGGGATTCGACATATGTCCGCCTCAATGGTTTTTGCTTTCCTAGGGCTGGTATAATATGCCAAACGGAAGGGAACAAGCACCAAAAATATGCATGAGGCTGGCCGATGTCAGATGATATTCCGTTTCAGCGCGATTTCAGCGCCCCTCCTGAGCAAATCGGGGAGCTGAGCCCGCTGATCCGGCGCATGGTCGCCGACAATCCCGGCCCTTATACCTATACCGGCACCTGCACTTATATCGTCGGGCGCGGGCAAGTGGCGGTGATCGATCCCGGCCCGGACGATCAGGCCCATATCGATTCGCTGCTGGCGGCGCTGGACGGCGAGACCATCAGCCACATCCTGCTCACCCACACCCATCGCGACCATTCTCCCGGCGCCGCCCTACTGCAGGCCGCCTGCGGCGCCCCCACCTATGCCCATGGGCCCCACCCGGTGTTCGAAACGGGCGGCCCCCAGCTCGATCATGGCGGCGACCGCAGCTTCCGCCCCGACCGGCTACTGGCCGATGGCGAGCGGCTCGAAGGACCCGGCTGGACCCTGGAGGCGCTGCACACGCCGGGCCATCTGGCCAATCATCTGTGTTTTGCCCTGCCCGCGGAACAGGCCTTGTTCACCGGCGATCATGTCATGGGCTGGTCCACCAGCGTGGTGGCCCCGCCCGAGGGCAATATGGGCGATTATTTCACCGCCCTGGAGCGCCTGCTGGCGCGCGGCGACAAGGTCTATTGGCCGGCCCATGGCGGCCCGATCCACAATACCAAACAATATGTGCGCGCGCTGATCGCCCACCGCATGATGCGCGAGCGCGCCATTCTCGCCCGGCTGGAGGCCGGCGACCGGCGCATCACCGAAATGGTCGCCGCGATTTATCAGGGCCTCGACCCCCGGCTCAATTTTGCCGCCGGACTGTCGGTTCAGGGCCATTTGGAGCATCTGATCGCACAGGGCAAGGTGCGCCGCGCCCCGGACGATGCCGATCTATATTTTCTGAATTGAGGTTTGTTCATGTCTGATGCCGAAATCGGGTTTTCATCCGCGCTCGAATTGTTGCAACTTATGGAGACCGGCGCGGTTTCATCGCGCGAGCTGACCGAGCATTATATCGCCCGCATCGAAACCCATGATCCGGCGCTGCACGCCCTCGCCGCCCGCGATTTCGCGGCCGCCCGCGCCGCCGCCGACGCCGCCGATGCCGAGCGCCGCCAGGGCCGGGCAGGTCCGCTATGCGGCCTGCCGATCACCATCAAGGACGCGCTCGAAACCAAAGGCCTCACCACTACCAGCGGCGCCCCTGAATATAAAGCCCATGTGCCGGCTGAGGATGCCGATGCGGTCGCCCGCCTGCGCCGCGCCGGGGCGGTCATTCTCGGCAAGTCGAACACCCCCTATATGAGCGGCGACTGGCAGAGCTTTAACCCTCTCACCGGCTGCACCAACAACCCGTGGGATCTGGCCCGCACCCCCGGCGGCTCCTCCGGCGGCGCCGCCGCCGCCCTCGCCGCCGGCCTCTCCGCCGCCGATATCGGCAGCGATATTGGCGGCTCGATCCGCATCCCGGCCCATCTCTGCGGCATTTTCGGCCACAAGCCCTCCCATGGCCTGATCTCCACGCGCGGCCACATTCCCGGCCCGCCCGGCAGTCTCACCCCGGCCGATCTGTCGGTGCTGGGTCCGCTGGCCCGCAGCGCCGCCGATCTGAAGCTGCTGCTCAATATCCTGGCCGGCCCGCCCCCCGGCGATAAGGCCTGGTCCCTCGCCCTGCCCCCGCCCCGGGCGGAAAGCGCCGGCAAGCTCAAAGTCGCGGTCTGGGCCGATGATCCCTTCTCGCCGGTCTCGGCCGAGGTCAGGGATGCGGTGCATACCGCCGCGAGCGCCTTCGCGGAGATGGGCGCGGCGGTCGATTATGAGGCCCGCCCGGAAATCGCCTTTGCCGAGGCCCAGGAGAATTACGCCATTTTGATGCATGCGGTGGTCACCAGCGGCTTCCCGGCCAAAATCCGCGGCGCCCTCGCCGCCAGAGCCAGTGACCTGGCCGAGGACGACCAATCCCACCCCGCTCTGCAGGCGCGCGGCGCGGCGCTGACTTATGCGGGGGCGCTGGCGCTGAAAGAGCAACAGGCCCGCATCCGGGCCGCCTGGGCGGCGTTTTTCACCCGCTTCGACATTCTGCTCTGTCCGCCGGCCAATATCCCCGCCTTTGCCCATGACCATGACCCGAATTTCTGGCGGCGCCGCATCGATGTGGATGGCCAATCCCGCTCTTATGGCGATCTGATGCACTGGGCGGGCCTCGCCACCGGCGCCCATCTGCCGGCCACCGCCGCCCCCATTGGCCTCACTTCTGAAGGGCTGCCGGTCGGTGTGCAGATCATCGGTCCGCATCTTGAGGATATGACCCCCATCGCCGCTGCCGCCATGCTGGAGGCGGCCGGTTTCCGCTACACACCGCCGCCCGATTTCACCTGACCGGCGTCCCCCAATTTACCCCAAGGAAATCCCATGACCTCACGTTCCAATTCGGCCCAGCGCGATATCGAAACCCTGCTGCACCCTTATACCAATCTGGCCGCCCACCGCGAAACCGGCCCCATGGTGCTGGAGCGCGGCCAGGGGGTGATGGTGTGGGACAACAAAGGCACACCCTATATCGAAGCTATGTCCGGCCTGTGGTGCACATCGCTCGGCTATGGCAATCGCGAGCTGGTCGAGGCCGCCTCGGAACAATTGGGCAAGCTCGCCTTCACCCATCTGTTCGGCGGCAAGAGCCACGACCCGGCCATCGAGCTGGCCGAGAAGCTGAAGAGCCTGATGCCGATGCCGGTCTCGAAGATCTTCTTCACCAATTCCGGCTCCGAGGCCAATGACACCCAGATCAAGCTGCAATGGTATTATAACAATGCCATCGGCCGCCCGGAGAAGAAGAAGATCATCTCGCGGCAAAAAGCCTATCACGGCGTCACCGTCGCCAGCGCCAGCCTGACCGGCCTGCCCATCGTGCAGAACGATTTCGACCTGCCGATCGCCGGCATCCTGCACACCGATTGCCCGCATCATTACCGCTTCGCCGAGGCGGGCGAGAGCGAGCTGGAGTTCAGCGCCCGCCTCGCCGCCAATCTGGAACGGATGATCCTCGAGGAAGGCCCCGAAACCGTCGCCGCCTTCATCGCCGAGCCGGTGATGGGCGCCGGCGGGGTGCTGGTGCCGCCCCAGGGCTATTTCGCCGCCATCGAGGCGGTGTGCCGCAAATATGACGTGACCATGATCTCCGATGAGGTCATTTGCGGTTTTGGCCGCACCGGCAAATGGTTCGGCTGCCAGAGCACTGATTTTAGGCCGGACAGCATCTCTTTCGCCAAGGCGCTGACCTCGGGCTATATTCCGATGGGCGGGCTGACGGTGAGCGAGGACATGTACCAGGCCATGCTCGACCAGTCGCGCAAGCTCGGCGCTTTCGGCCATGGCTATACCTATACCGGCCATCCGGTGGCGGCGGTCACCGCCCTGAAAACCATCGAAATCTATGAGCGTGACGATATTCCCGGCCGCGCCGCCGCCCTTGCGCCCCTGTTCTTAAAGCGCCTCACCGCCCTTGGCGAACATCCGCTGGTCGGCGAGGCGCGCGGCCTTGGCCTTGTCGGCGGGCTCGAACTGGTGGCCGACAAGGAAAGCCGGCGCAGTTTCGATCCCGCTCACGCTGTCGGCGCCTCGGCGGCCCGGGCCACCGAGCGCCATGGGGTGATCGTCCGCGCCATCGGCGATACCATCGCCATCTGCCCGCCGCTGATCATCAGCGAGGAGGAGATCGGCGCGCTGTTCGACGCGGTGGAACGCGGCCTTGATGATGAGCTCGGCCGGGTCACGCGCGAAGGGCTGGCCCGCCCATGAGCAACAAAACCCACGACCGCACCGGCCCCGCGCCCGAGCTGAACATAGTCGAGACCCGGAGCCTGTCCGAGGGCTGGGCGCGCCTGTCGCGGGTCACCTTCGATCTGCGCCGCCATGACGGCGAGCTGCAGCGCCATGTGCATGAGATTCACGATCACGGCAGCGCGGTTGCCATGCTGCCCTATAACCGCGAGACGGGCAGCGTGGTGCTGATCCGCCAGTTCCGCCTGCCGCCCTGGCTGATGGGCGAGCGGATCCGCATGTGGGAGGCCCCGGCCGGCCTGCTCGACGGCGATGAGACCCCGGAGGACTGCGCCCGGCGTGAAATCATCGAGGAAACCGGCTACAAGGCGCTGCGGCTCATCCCGCTCGGGCGCGCCTATGCCTCACCCGGCTCGCTCACCGAATGCATGTATCTGTTCCTGGCCGAGATCGGCCCCGAAGCCGAGCCCGGCGCCGGCGGCGGGCTGGCCGAGGAAGGCGAGGATATTGAGGTGTTCGAGCTGCCCCTGGCCGAGGCGTTGGAGATGATCGATCAAGGCGTGATCATCGACGCCAAGACCCAATTGCTGCTGCGCAGCCTGCAGGTCCGGCTGGCCGGTGGGCGGGATCAGGAATCCGCGTAATTGTCGTAATCGGACATCCAGGTCTTGAGCGGCATCACCACCGGCAATTTGCCATTGTCGCGCGGCCAGGAATCCACCACCCAATCGGTATGGGCATCAGTGTCTTCCACCACTGCGGAAAAATGCTGCCAGCGCCCATCGAGGAAGAAGCCGCGCCCCGAGGGCTTTTTCACCTTGTGGTGTTTCAGCAGGCCGTTTTCCTGCATCAGCAATAGATAGCTGGTGGTGTTGGTGGCCTCGTCAACACAGTCCTGCTGCCCGCGATGGCCGGCCATTTTGAGCTGCAACTGCCCCAGATCCTTGTCCGAGCCGACCACCGGGCCGACCTTGCGCTCGATCAGCGCCACCGCATCGGCGATGCGCTTGCGCTCGGCCTTGGCATTATCCTGTTTCGATTTCGCTTTCAGCACCCGGCCGATATCTTTCAGATCCTTGCGGCTTAAGGTGACGGCGGTGCGGTATTTGCAGCCATAGCCATGGCACACCGACAATTTCTTCTCCGTCGGCGGCGAGACCCGCATATGGGCGAAATAATCCCCCGGCGTCTTCCAGTTCATCGACTCGCAGCCGGCCAGCGCCAGCAGCGCCAGAAAACAGATACCTATCCGCAGCAATCCCGCCAATTTCACCTCTCGGTCCCGAATCGCAGACATAACTAGCATAAGAGATGGCCAGTGTGTATTGAAGATGCCCCCGCATATGGTCACAATAAGCTGAATATGAGCCAGAACATGAGAACTCCCCCCCTGCACATTGTCGGCGGCGGCCTTGCCGGCTGCGAAGCGGCCTGGGCGGCGGCAGAACGTGGCATTCCGGTCATCCTGCACGAAATGCGCCCGCATCGCAGCACCGATGCCCATCAGAGTGATGCCCTGGCCGAGCTTGTCTGCTCCAACTCCCTGCGCTCGGATGATTATCAGGCCAATGCGGTCGGCCTGCTGCATGAGGAACTGCGCCGCTGCGGCTCGCTGATCATGGCGGCGGCGGACGCCCATCAGGTCCCGGCCGGCAGCGCCCTCGCGGTCGACCGCGAGGGCTTCTCCGCCCATATCACCACCGCCATCGAAGCCCATCCGCTGATCACCGTGCAGCGCGAGGAGATCGCCGAGCTGCCACCGGAAAGCTGGGGCCCCGCCATCCTGGCCACCGGCCCGCTCACCTCCGGAGCGCTGGGGGACGCCATCGGCGCGGTGACCGGCGAGCAAGGCCTGGCCTTTTTCGATGCCATCGCGCCGATCATCCACAAGGACAGCATCGATTTCGGCATATGCTGGTTTCAGTCCCGCTACGACAAGCCCGGACCCGGCGGCACCGGCGCCGACTATATCAACTGCCCGCTCACCAAACCGCAATATGAGGCCTTTATCGCCGCCCTTGTCTCCGGTGATAAGACCGAGTTCAAGCAATGGGAAAAGGACACCCCCTATTTCGAAGGCTGCCTGCCGGTCGAAATCATGGCCGAGCGCGGCCCCGAGACCCTGCGCTTCGGACCGATGAAGCCGGTCGGCCTCACCGACCCGCATCATCCGGATGTCAAACCCCATGCCATATTGCAGCTCAGGCAGGACAATGCGCTGGGCACGCTTTACAATATGGTCGGGTTCCAGACCAAGCTCACTTACGGCGAACAAAAGCGCATCTTCCGCACCATCCCGGGGCTGGAGGGGGCCGAGTTTGCCCGGCTGGGCGGCATTCACCGCAACACCTATCTCAACAGCCCCAAACTGCTCGATGCGACCCTGCGGCTGAAAACGCGGCCGCAACTGCGCTTTGCCGGCCAGATGACCGGGGTCGAGGGCTATGTGGAATCCACCGCCAGCGGCCTGCTGGCCGGACGCTTCGCCGCCGACGAGATTCTGGGCCGCACCATCGTGCCCCCGCCGGGCGTCACCGCGCTCGGCGCCCTGCTTGCCCATGTCACCGGCGGCCATCTCAGCGCCGATGGCGCCGGGCTGGAGTTTCAGCCGATGAACATCAATTTCGGCCTGTTTCCCGAAATCGCCACCCCGCCCGCCCCGGACGGCAAGCGCATGCGGCGCGGCATGCGAAAACTCGCCCGCAAGCAGGCAATGTCGCAGCGCGCCTTGAAAGCGCTGGAGACATGGTTACATAGTGAAGAGCAGATATCAGGTTAGAATCGTTACAATGGCTGTTGGCCAGCAATGCGATCTGGCCTATAGAACGGCTAGAATTTGATTTACACATTCACAATCAGCAGGAGACCCTGAACATGGCTATCGAACTTCCCGACCTTCCCTTTGCCAGCGACGCGCTTGAGCCGCATATTTCGGCCAACACCCTCAGCTTCCACCATGGCAAGCATCACGCCGCCTATGTCACCAATCTCAACAATTTGATCAAGGACACCGACCTTGAGGGCAAATCCCTTGAGGACATCATCATGGCGGTGGCCGGCGATGCGGACAAGGCCGGCATTTTCAACAATGCGGCCCAGGTCTGGAACCACACTTTCTACTGGAACAGCATGAAGCCGGGCGGCGGCGGCGAGCCCACCGGGGCCATTGCCGCCAAGATCGCCGAGGATTTCGGCTCCTATGAGGAATTCGCCAAGCAGTTCACCGCAGCCGGCATGACCCAGTTCGGCAGCGGCTGGGCCTGGCTGGTACTCGACGGCGGCAAGCTGAAGATCACCAAGACCCCGAATGCCGACCTGCCCATGGCCCATGGCCAGAAGGCCATTCTCACCGCCGATGTCTGGGAACACGCCTATTATCTCGACTTCCAGAACCGGCGCCCCGATTATCTGGCCGCCTTCCTGGCCAATCTGGTCAATTGGGATTTCGCCAACGCCAATCTCGGCTAACGGCAATAAAGCTATAAGACCTGGCAAGGCCGGGGTTAAAGCATCATTCCGAAAAGTGCTTGCGGTTTTCGGATAAAATGATGCGGCATTAAGAAAGAGCATCGCGCGGTTCTGCAATATCGCGCGATGCTCTGAATCCGGCCTTTTTCGTTTGCGCTCTGGGCGCGGATTATTCCACCGGCAGCACCCCGGCCGCCACCGCCCGGTTTTCCGACAGCAGCACATTATAGGTGCGGCAGGCCGCGCCGGTATTCATCACCTCAAGCCCCACCCCATGCGTCGCAAAGGCCCGGCGGATCTCTTGTGATGGAAACACCAGCGCCTCTCCGCTGCCCAGCAGAAACAGCGAGATGGCTTGCTTTTGCGCGAACACCGCCTCGAAATGGCTAAGCTCCAGCCCACCGGGCTCATCCGGCGTCCAGCTCAGCACCCCATCCGGCAGAAACAGCAGCGCCCCCACATGCGAGCCGCCGCCGAAGCGGAAACCGCCATCGCCATAGGCTTCGATATTCGGGCGTCCCGGATAACGGGCTTCGATGAAATCCATGCCGCTCAGACGACGGCCTGATTGCCGTCTGTCGGTTTCTGGCTTCCCGTGTTCCAGTCCCGCTTCACCCCGAGAATCATCAGCACCGGCGAGGCGATGAAGATCGATGAGTAGGTGCCGACCACGATGCCCCAGATCATGCCGAAGGTGAAACCGCGAATGACCTCGCCGCCAAAGGCATAAAGCGAACCCAGCGCAATCAGCGTGGTCAGTGAGGTCATCAGGGTGCGTGACAGGGTGTCGTTCAGGGATTTGTCAATCAGGTCCACCAGGGGCATTTTCTTGTATCGTCGCAGATTCTCACGCACCCGGTCATAGACCACCACCGTATCGTTCAGCGAATAGCCGACAATCGTCAGGATGGCGGCGATAATCGACAGATTGAACTCAAGCTGCAGCGCCGAAAACACACCGATTGTCAGTACGACGTCATGCACCAGCGCCACCACCGCGCCGACGCCGAACTGCCATTCGAACCGGAACCAGATATAGACCAGCACCGCCAGAATCGCGAGGCTGACGGCCTTGACACCGGATTCGACCAGTTCCCCGGAAACTTTGGCGCCCACCGTTTCAACCCGGTGATAGGTGATCTTGTCCCCGAGAGCCTGCTTGACCTCCTGGATCACCTTGGTGTCTTCCTTATCGCTTCTTTGCTGCTCGATACGGATCAGCACTTCGGTCGGCTTGCCGAATAGCTGAATCTGCACATCGCCCAGTTTCAGGCCGCGCAGGGTCGTTCTGAGCTTGCCGATATCAGCCGGGCCGTCCTGGGTCTCGATCTGCAGCAAAGTACCGCCCTTGAAGTCGATACCGTAATTAAGCCCCATGGCGAAAAAAGTGATGATCGACAGCACGATCGCCGTGCCGGAGATGACATAGGCGAACTTGCGTAATCTGAGGAACCGGAACTTGGTACCATCGGGAATGAGATGAAGATGCTTCATGATGCTGTTCCTGGTGTCCTAGAGGGGAATGGCTTTGGGACGGCGGCTGCGCAGCCACCACACAACGATCATCCGGGTCAGGGTAAAGGCGGTGAACACGGAGGTGATGATGCCGATGGCCAGGGTTACGGCAAAGCCGCGTACCGGACCGGACCCCATTAAAAACAGCAGGGACGCCGCGATGAAGGTGGTGATATTGGCATCGAGAATGGTGCCCAGAGCCCGCGAATAGCCCGCCTCAACCGAAGCCATCGGCGATTTGCCATTGCGGATTTCCTCCCGGATGCGCTCGAAAATCAACACATTGGCATCCACCGCCATGCCGATGGTCAGCACGATGCCGGCAATGCCCGGCAGGGTCAGCGTGGCTTGCAGCATTGAAAGAATGCCGAATATCAGGATGAGATTGACCCCCAGCGCCAGATTGGCGAACACGCCGAACAGGCCATAGGTGATCAGGATGAACACCACCACGCCCACCAGGCCGATCACCGAAGCGATCTGTCCGGAAGCGATCTGATCGGCGCCAAGACCGGGGCCGACGACACTGCGCTGCACGATGGTCAGGGGCGCGGGCAAGGCGCCGGCGCGCAACATGATCGACAGATCATTGGTTTCCTTGACGGTGAAATTGCCGCTGATCTGGCCCGAACCGCCGAGGATCGCCTCCTGGATCACCGGCGCGCTGATCACCTCTCTGTCGAGAATGATCGCGAAGCGCCGGCCCACATTGGCTTGGGTCACCTTGCCGAAGCGCTTGCCGCCCACTGTGTCGAAACCGAAGGTGACGACGGGCTGGCCGGTACGCTGATCGAAGCTCGGTTGGGCGCTGGTCAGGTTCTCGCCCGACACCATGGCCCGCTTCTTGATCAGAACGGGTATCGGCGGGCCTTCGGGCGGATGTTCATACAGAATTTCCGAACCGGCCGGCGGGCGCGAGGCCAATGCCTGCTTGGCCGTCATCGAGGCATCCACCAGATGGAAGGTCAGCACGGCGGTCTTGCCGATCAGTTTTTCCAGCCGTTCCGTATCGCCCAGTCCGGGCACCTGCACCAGAACCCGGTCCTGGCCCTGCTGCTGAATGGTCGGTTCGGTAGTGCCCATATTGTCGATACGCTTACGGATGACCTCGATAGACTGGGAGACAGATGATTTCACCAGATGATCGACGCTGGCTTCGGTCAAGTTCACCTCTATGCCCATATTGCCGGTTTCCACCACCTCGATATCCTTTTCCGCAACGCCGGAAAACAGCGAGGTCTGGATGGGCGAGGCCAGCTTCTTGATCCTGCTCAGCGCATCGGCATATTGCTCCTGCTTGCGGATGCGCAGTGTCAGGGTCTTGCCCTTGATGTTGAGCCCGCCGGCATAGCCGATTTGCGGCTGCTGCCGCCTCAGGACCTGGCGCACATCGTCCTGCAGGGTGTCCATCCGCTTCTTGATGACCGCCTTGACATCGACCTCAAGCAGCAGATGCGCGCCGCCGCGCAAATCGAGCCCAAGATTGACCTGCTGGTTGGGAATCCAGCTCGGCAGGCTCGTAAGGGACTTGGCGCTGAACAGATTGGGCGCGGCGAACGCCGCGCCGATCAGGCACAGCCCCAGTACTAGGATGATCTTCCATTTGGTAAAATAGAGCATGGGCGCCCCGTAAGCTGATTGAGGAAAAGGCCGCCTGACAGCGGCCCTGAAATGCTCGAGGATTAATTGTCGTTGACCGGCTCGCTCTTGGCGCGGACTTCCTGGATATTCTGCCGGACGATCTTGACCTTCACCTCTGGTGCGATCTCAACCGACACTTCCTTGTCGTCGATCACCTTGGCGATCTTGCCGACCAGGCCGCCGCTGGTGACCACCACGTCGCCGCGGCGCAGGGACGAGACCATTTCATTGTGTTCCTTGACCCGCTTCTGCTGCGGCCGGATCACCAGAAAATATAAAATGACGAAAATAAGCAGAAACGGCAACAAGGACATCAGCATATCATTGGTGCTGCCGCCGGCGGCTTGCGCATAAGCCGGTGTAATGAACATGGGTGCACTCCGGTTGGATAATTCTTATCGTTTCAGATTGAACGGGACCTTATGACATGCCCCGTTCCGATTTGAAAAGGAATATAACGATCGCATACGCCTTTGCAAACTCCTGCTTGTTATGGAATAGGTGTATTTCTCCGCGTTTCAAGACCTGAAGGCCGATATGAACCAGGATAGTACCAAGGAAGCCACAATGACCGCCCTGATCGGGCGCATTGCCGACGCCCTCGACAGAATGGCGCCGCCCCCGGCGCTCAAGATCGATCTGACGGTCGCGGACGCCTTTGTGTGGCAGGCCGAGAGCGAGAGCCTGCAACCGGTGAACCGCGTCAACCGGCTCGACCCCAACCTGCTGAAAGGCATTGAGCAGCAAAAGCGGCTATTGCTGGACAACACCAAGCACTATGCCGAGGGCCATCCGGCCAATAATGCGCTGCTATGGGGCGCGCGCGGCACCGGCAAGAGCTCGCTCGTCAAGGCCGTGCATGGCCAGGTGGCCGCCATGGCCGCCAATCCGCTCAAGCTGATTGAAATCCACCGTGAGGATATCGACACCCTGCCCGATCTGATGCTGATCCTGCGGCAAAACCCGGCGATCCGCTTCGTGATCTTTTGCGACGATCTTTCCTTCGATAACAGCGACACCAGCTACAAATCGCTCAAAGCGGTGCTTGAGGGCGGCATTGAGGGCCGCCCGGACAATGTCATCTTCTACGCCACCTCGAACCGCCGCCATCTGATGCCGCGCGACATGATGGAAAACGAGCGCTCGACCGCCATCAATCCGGCCGAGGCGGTCGAGGAGAAGGTCTCGCTCTCCGACCGCTTCGGCCTGTGGATCGGCTTTCACAATTGCTCTCAGAGCGTCTATCTGGAAATGGTCCGCGGCTATGCCGAGCATTACGGCTTCGAGCTACCCGACGCGGATCTGACCGCCAGGGCGCTGGAATGGTCGGCAACCCGGGGCGCGCGGTCCGGCCGGGTTGCCTGGCAGTTCATTGTCGATCTGGCCGGCCGCACCGGCACCGATCTGAGCTAGACTGAATTCCCCATATATTTCATTGGGTTCACGGCCTGTGCTCCCTTGCGCACTTCAAAGTGAAGCTGCGGGCGGTCCACCGATCCGGTCTGACCGGCCTTGGCGATTATCTCGCCCCGGCGCACTTTCTGCCCGCGTTTCACCAGCAGCTTCGAGTTATGGGCGTAAGCGGTGACCCAGTCATCGGAATGGCGGATCAGGATCAGATTGCCATAGCCCTTCAACTCATTGCCGGCATAGGCCACGACGCCGTGTCCGGCCGATTTGATCGAAGCCCCTTCGGGCACCGCGAAATTGACCCCGTCATTGCGCGCCCCATTGGCCTTGCGCCCGAACTGCGAAATGACCCGGCCTTTCACCGGCCAGCGGAACATATTGCCGCCGGACATGGTCTGGGTGCTGCGGGACGCAACCCGGGTGATCTTGGTGCGGGTTGCGGGCTTGGCAGCGCGCGCTGTCTTGACCGTCTTGCGCGGCGAAGCGGCGGCTCTGGCCATCTGTTTGGACTTCTGGCTCGCCAGCACCACCGGGCGCTTGCGCGGCACCGGCACATTGGCGGCTGTGCGGGTGGTTTTGCGCACCGCCCGCGCCGGCTTCTTGGCAGCCACGGTCTTACCCGACAGCCGCAATTTCTGGCCGACCTTGATCACGCTCGTGCCGTCGAGATGATTGAGCCGCGCCAGTTCCGCCGGCTTCATGCCATATTGATGGGAAATGCCGTATAAAGTCTCGCCCGACTTGACCACATGCACCCCCGACGCGCTCGATCGGCGGCTGGCGAAGGCCGGATTGCGCGGCCCCGGCCCCGGTTTGCCCTTGGCGATTGAGGTCGAGCTGCTGGCCGGCCGGTTCCATGCGGTGCGCGGCGCGCCCGGCGCCGGCACGTTCAGGCGCTGGCCGACCTGCACGTCATAGGGATAGCGCAGATTATTGGCAGCGGCGATTTCAGCCACCGACACATTATGGCGCCGCGAGATGTCATTCAGCGTATCGCCTTGTTCGACGGTAATGGTGCGGGCTCCGCCGCTTGGGGTCACCGGCGGCGGCGCGGTATTGTAATCGGCCACCGGCGCCAGCCTCTGGCTGTGCACCCGCTCCACCGGAGCGGAACTGACCCTTGAGCGCTCGGGAATCGATGCGGTCGAAGCCCCCGGCTCGGAGGTCACATAGGCGAACCGCTTCACATCCGTGCTGCAAGCCGAGGTCATGATTGCAAGCAGGCTGACAGCCAGGATCTGCCTGGTTCTGTTTGCTTTTATGGTCGAAATCCGTGCCCTGTACAACATACCAACTCTCCATACTCTTTGAGAGTTGAGTTAACGCCCTTATCGTTAAGGTCGCGTTTCGAGGCGTGGTTAAAGATTCGTTTACATCTCTTTGGCGATTCCCGGCACCAAAGGCACGAATCGCACGGGAATCAGCGGTTTTTCGATGAAACCGTCACTGTCCCGCTCCACCAGCAGCAAGCTCTGATCACCGTTATCATCCGTTAAGGGTAAGATCATTCTGCCCCCTATTTTGAGCTGATCGGCGAGCTTTTCCGGCACAGAACCGGCTGCCGCGGTAACCATGATCCGGTCGAACGGCGCCTGGGCCGGCCAGCCTTTCATGCCATCGCCGGCCATTGAGGTGATATTGGTAATGCCCAGCGCCGCAAAACGCGCCTCGGCCGCCCTCAGCAGGGTCCGGTAGCGCTCGATGGTATAGACCCGGCGGCACAGATGCGACAGCACCGCCGCCTGATAGCCCGAGCCGGTGCCCACCTCCAGCACTTTCAGCCGGTCGTTCAGGGCCAGTTGCTGGGTCATATAGGCCACGATATAGGGCTGGCTGATGGTCTGGCCGCATTCGATCGGCAGCGCCCGGTCGGCCAGGGCCTCACCCGCAAAGTCGCGGCTGACGAACTCAGCCCTCGGCACCCGTTCGATCGCCGCCAGCACTTTCGTATCCGATATGCCCTGATTTCTCAGGGACATGATCAATCGGATCAGCCGGGGGTCACTATTGAACATCTCAACCGGCCGCCTGTCACTCGATCCTGTAATCGTGCAGGGTCTCGGAAATATTGCCCAGAACCTCGTGATGGGTCAGGTTGAGATGCAGCGGCGACACCGAAATATAGCCGTTCTCAATCGCCGCCAGATCCGTGCCCTCGGCCGGAATGCTGTCCCCGCGCTCATACATCATCCAGTAATAGGGCTCATGGCGGGGATCGAGCCGCTGCTCAATGCATAATTTGCTCTGGTCGCGCTTGCCCTGCACGCTGGTCCGCACCCCTTTGACCTCGTCGGTCTTTCCATCGGGAAAATTGATGTTCAGCAGCACCCCCTCCTGCCAGCCCCGCGCCATGAAGCGCGAGATCAGCCCCGGGGCGTGCCGCTCGGCCACCTGCCAATTGATGGTGCTGCGTTTATCGAA
>PKTQ01000070.1 GCA_002869085.1 Hyphomicrobiales bacterium
ATGCGCAGGAAATCGTCCCGGGGGGCGGCATCGACCAGACGCTTGACGAAATTGAAACGCACACCGCGCACACCGGCCGCATCCATGGCGGCAAGCTCGTCATCGCCGACATCGACACCGACCGAGGCCACCCCGCGCGCCCGGCCATCGGAGGATTGCAGCGCATCGACAAGCGCGGCATTGTCGCGGCCATGGCAGGTGGCCTGGACGATCACATTGCGCTCAAAGCCAAGATGATCGCGCAGAGCGAAGAGCTGATCTTTCGAGGCATCGCAAGGGGTGTATTTGCGCTCCGGCGCGAAGGGAAACAGATACGCCGGGCCGAACACATGGCAATGGGCATCGACGGCCCCGGCGGGCAGCACGAAATGCGGCTTCGAGGGCTTGGGGTGAAAGGGGAGAAAATCAGGATCCATCGCTAGGTTTCCGTTCAGGTGACATGAATGACGCCGTCAAACAGCTTGCGCGCGGTGCGCAATATGGCGGCATTGGTGACATGACCATCCCCATCCGTATCGACCACCACCGACATCTTGCCGATGGGATGCTCCACATCGAGGGTCTTGCGGGCGCCATCTGGAATGGCGGCGACAGACGCGCCCGGCGCGCCGGGCAGCATGCAGGCGGTGGCGACACTGACCGCGCCCAGCACGCCGATCGAGGCATGGCAGCGATGGGGAATGAAAGTGCGGGTGTTGACGGCGCCGCCATGGGCGGGGGCCGAGACCATGGTCATTTTCGGTACTGATTTTTCGCGCACATCGCCCAGATTCATCATCGGCCCGGCGGCGAGGCGGATCGCTTCCAGCTTTTCTCTGAGCGCCGGCATCGCCTCCAGCGCCTCGCGGTCCTCATAACCTGATATGCCGAGATCAGCAGCGCGCATCACCACCACCGGCATGCCGTTATCGATGCAGGTGACCTCGACCCCCTCGATGAGATCGCAAGGATTGCCGGTGGGCAGCAGCGCGCCGCAGCTTGAGCCGGCGGTATCCTGAAAGCTGATCGGAACCGGGGCGGAAGTGCCGGGCACCCCGTCGATGCGGGCCTCGCCCCGATAGCTGACCGCGCCGCCGGGGGTCTGCACCGCCGCGATGGCGGTCTGTCCGGTATTTTCCATATAGATGGTGACTTCGGTTTCCGGGCCCTGGGCCGCCACCAGGCCGCGCTCGATGGCGAAGGGGCCGACGCCGGCCAGGATATTGCCGCAATTCTGGGCATCGGAGACCAGCGCCTGGTCAACGAAGACCTGCAAAAAAAGATAGTCCACATCGATGCCGGGGCGCTCCGACTTGCCGACAAGCGCCACTTTCGAGGTCAGCGGGTCGGCCCCGCCCATGCCGTCGATCTGCCTCGGGTCGGGCGAGCCCATGGCCCGGAGCAGAAAGGCATCGCGTGCCGCCACGTTGGTCGGCAGGTCGGTTTTCAGGAAATAGCCGCCCTTCGAGGTGCCGCCCCGCATCCACATGCAGGGGGCCTCATCAGACATATTTGAGGCCCTTGTCGATGAGACGCTCGCGCATATTGTAAAGATCGAGGCCGAACTCGCCGGCGGCGAGGCGCCGGCGCTTGTCCTCTTCATTGGCTTCGCGCGCTTGCGCTTTTGCCAGCACCGCTTCGGCCTCCTCGCGGCGCACCACGCAGACCCCGTCATCATCGGCGATCATGATATCGCCGGGATTGATGAGCTCGCCGGCGCACACCACCGGCACATTGACCGAGCCGAGGGTTTCCTTGACCGTGCCTTGCGCGGATATGGTTTTCGACCAGACCGGAAATTGCATTTCGGTGAGATCGCGCACATCGCGCACACCGGCATCGATGATCAGACCCCGGCCGCCGCGCGCCTGCATGGAGGTGGCGAGCAGATCGCCGAAATAGCCGTCCTCGCAGGGCGAGGTCGGGGCCAGCACCAGAATGTCGCCGTCCTGCACCTGTTCGATGGCCACATGCACCATCCAGTTATCGCCGGGGGGCGCGGAAATGGTCACCGCCGAGGCGGCGAGGCGGGCGCCCCGATAGATCGGGCGCATATAGGCGGCCAGCAAGCCCTTGCGACCCTGGGCCTCATGCACAGTGGCGACCCCGCACTGGCCGAGCGCGGCAATGACCGCCGGATCGGCCCGTTCAATGTTTTGCACGACGATATTCATCACAACACATCCACGGTACGAGGATAGATCGACTGGAAACCCTCGGCATATTCGGCATTGCGGCCGCCGGACTGGCCGCCGGAATTGCGGCGGAAGTGATTGGCCCGGTTCTCGGCCAGATTGGTGTAATAGTTCCACAGATGCACCTGGCCCTGCATGCACTCGATGGCGGCGCGCTTCTTGTCCCACACCGAGGTGATGTCGAGGAACACATCCGGCTTCCAACCCATCTGCTCGGTCTGATGGGGCTCGAACAGATAAAGCTGCGGCGCGCCCAGCACTTTCTCGCCCGGATTATGCCCCCAGGCCTGGGCGATCATGCGGCACTCCATGGCGACGGAGGTGGCGTAGCTGTGATCGGTATTGTAGGGGTCGTATTGCGAATGGCTGAGCATGAAATCGGGCTGCACCGCGCGGATGATGTCCACCAGAGCGAATTTCTGGTCCCGGTCCAGCTCGAGCGGGTAATCGCCGGCATCGAGGAAGCGGATATCATGGGCATCCAGGGCCTTGGCGGCGGCTTCGGCCTCCTTGCGCCGCGCGGCTTTCACGCCTTCCAGCGACGCGCCGTCCTGCTTCCATAATTTGGCGGATTCGCCGCGCTCGCCGTAAGACAGGCAGACGATGGTGACGTCATAGCCCTTTTCCTGATGCAGAGCGATCGCGCCGCCGCACCGCCAGACAAAGTCGGCGGCATGGGCGCTGATCACCAATGCTGATTTCTGATCTGCCATATATGCCTCTCCCGCAAATTATTGATGGCCGCAAGGCGCGCGACCGAAAGTGATGACCGGCTTACTATTTGCCAGACCGGGGAAAAAAGCTATTCCATTGTCCGGTCCATGCTATAAGATTTTGCTATAAGATATTTCATCAATTTTTCTAGATCGGGCATGACTAAAGAAAAACCCAATAGCCACAGCTTCAATCTGCGCCATTTGCGGGCGTTTCGGGCGGTGGCGGAAAAACAGAGCATCAGCGCCGCCTCGGAGCAGGTGTTCCTGTCGCAGCCGGCAATCACCCAGGCGATTGCCAAACTGGAGGGACAATTGGGGGCGGCGCTGTTCGACCGGCGCAGCGACGGCATGGTGCCAAGCGGCCTGGGGCGCGCCTTTCAGGCCCGGACCGGGCGGGCGCTGGAGTTTATTCACGCCGGCACCCGCGAGGCGATGCGGCTGGGAGCCAGAAAGGGCCGCAAGGGCTTTACCAGCTTCGATCAATTGCTGACATCGGCCCAGTTGCGGGCGCTGATAGCGGTGTCGAATGCCAAGAATTTCAGCCTGGCCGCCCGCGCCATGGGTGTCTCGCAGCCCACCGTGCACCGGGCGGCGCGGGATCTGGAGCGCTTGTCCGGCCTGACCCTGTTCGTCAAATCCAACCAGGGCATCGAGCTGACCTCGGCGGCGCATGCGCTGGCGCAAGCGGTGAAGCTGGCCTTTGCCGAGCTTGAGCAGGGGATCACCGAAATCGCTGAAATGACCGGCGTCGATTCGGGCCGGATCGTGATCGGTTCGATGCCCCTGCCCCGCAGCTTCATCCTGCCCTCGGCGATCAATGCGCTGCTGGCCGAACGCCCGGAGATTGCGATTCAGGTGATTGACGGGCCCTATAACGACCTGCTGCACGGGCTGCGCCATGGCGAGATCGATGTTCTGGTGGGGGCGCTGCGCAACCCGGTACCGATCGACGATGTGGTGCAGGAGGCCCTGTTTATCGACCCGCTGGTAGTGGTGGGGCGGACCGGCCATCCCTTGCATGAAAAAGACCGGATAAGCCTTGATGATCTCAGGCACTACCCCTGGGCGATTCCGCGCCGCGGCACCCCGACCCGGGCCAGTTTCGAGGCGATGTTTGAAGGGGGAGAAAGGCCCGGCTCGCTGGTCGAATCTAGCTCGCTGGTGCTGATCCGCGGCTTGCTGCAGGGCAGCGACCGGCTGACCCTGATCTCGTCGCACCAGATCCGCCATGAACAACAGCTGCATCTTTTGGCGCCGATCCCGTTCACTCTGCAGGGCACCCAGCGGCCGATCGGCCTGACCCTGCGCCGCGACTGGCAGCCGACAGCGGCCCAAAACCTGTTTCTAGAACATCTGCGCCAGGCCGGACGGCGGGCAGGACAGGAAGCGGTTATATGAAGTCTATGCATTTGTGCTATTCAAAAAATGAATAGGCAAATCCCTATCTGAATTATCCACTGGCGCCCCCCGGTGCTAGTTTGCCTTCATGACCGGACCCCGGGAGGGAACCGGAATGTGTTTCATTTGATGCTGAGGATTTCAGATGCCGGGCGCAGATCAAGACGCCATTACCAAACTGGCCTTTATCGGCTTTGGCGAAGCGGGCCAGGCCTTTGTGCAGGGATTCGGGCGGCGCTGGAGCGGCATCGCCTGGGCGTTCGACATCAAAACCGATGATACGCGCGCCGAAGTGCGCGACGGCAAATGGGCCGATTACCGCCGCGCCGGCGTCACCGGCTGTGTCGCGCCGGCCGATGCGCTGACCCAGGCCGAGGTCATCTTTTCGGTGGTGACGGCGGATCAGGCGCTGAGCGCCGCCGAAAGCGCGGCGCGGCATATCGCGCCGGGAGCGCTTTATTTCGATTGCAATTCGTGCTCGCCGGGCACCAAGAGGCGCGCCGCCGCGGCGATTTCAAAAGCCGGGGGCTTCTATGTGGACACGGCGGTGATGGGACCGGTGCATCCGCATCTCAACAAGGTGCCGCTGCTGATCGCCGGGGACCAGACCGAACAGGCCGTTCAGGCGCTCACGGCGCTGGAGATGAACGGCGAGATTGTCGACGGGGCGGCCGGGGCGGCCTCGGCGATCAAAATGACCCGCTCGATCATGATGAAGGGGCTGGAGGCGCTGTTTGTCGAATGTGTGCTGGCCGGGCGCAGCGCCGGGGTCGATGAGGTGGTGCTGGATTCGCTCGAGGTCACCTTCCCCGGTTTCGAGTTCAAGACCAAAGCGGCCTATATGCTGGAGCGGGTGATGACCCACGGGCTGCGCCGGGCCGCGGAAATGCGCGAAGTGGCGGTCACAGTCGAGGAATTGGGTCTGCCCGGGCGCATGGCCGGCGCCAGCACCGAGTGGCAGCAGCAGATCGGGGATCTGGGCCTGGCGGCCGAGGGACATGATTACCGCGCAATGGCCGATGCGCTGCTGGCGCAGCTCGGCCGCAAGGAGGACACGGCATGAGCCAGGACTATCACGACATTCCCGGCACTTATGTGTTCGACGCCGAGGCCTCGCGTAAGGGCTATCATCTCAACATGTTCTGCATGTCGTTGCGCCATGCCGGAAACCGCGCCGATTTCCTGGCCGATGAGGCGGATTATCTGAGCCGGTTCCCGATGAGCGAAGAGCAGCGCCGCGCGGTGCTGGAGCGGGACTGGAACGGCATGCTGCGGCTCGGCGGCAATATCTATTATACCTCGAAACTGGCGGCGACGGACGGGCTGAATTTCCAGCAGCTGGCGGCGATCATGACCGGGGTATCGGAGCAGGATTACCGCGCGATGATGCTTGGCGGCGGGCGTCCGATTGAGGGCAACCGCAGCAAGAAGGAGTGGTCGCATGGCTGAAATCATCGCCGGATATGCAAGCTCGCACGTTCCCGCCATTGGCGTTGCCATCGATCAGGGCAAGACCGGTGAGAATTACTGGCAGCCGGTATTCGCCGGCTATGAAGCTTCCCGCAAATGGATCGCCGAGCAGAACCCGGACGTGATCATCATGGTCTATAATGACCATGCCACCGCGTTCTCGCTGGAAATGATCCCGACCTTCGCGCTCGGCTGCGCGGCTGAATTCGCCATTGCCGATGAAGGCTGGGGTCCGCGACCCGTCCCCAAGGTGGTCGGGCACCCGGAGCTTGCCTGGCATATTGCGCAATCGGTCATTCTGGACGAGTTCGACCTGACCATCGTCAATCAAATGGAGGTCGATCATGGCCTCACCGTACCGCTGTCGCTGGCGTTCGGCCAGCCGGAGGCGTGGCCATGCCCGGTGATTCCGCTGGCGGTCAATGTGGTGCAATATCCGCCGCCGACCGGCCATCGCTGTTTGCAATTGGGCCGGGCGATCCGCAAAGCGGTGGCAAGCTTCGGGCCCGATTTGAAAGTGGTGATTTTCGGCACTGGCGGCATGTCGCATCAATTGCAGGCGGAGCGGGCCGGGCTGATCAATGCGGATTTCGACAACCGGTTTCTCGACCTGCTGGTCAACGATCCGGAGGCGGCGGCGGCGATCCCGCATGTGGATTATCTGCGCGAGGCGGGCTCGGAAGGGATAGAACTGGTGATGTGGCTGGTGATGCGCGGAGCGTTGAGCCCCGATGTGCGCCAGATTCACCGCCATTATCACGTGCCGGCCTCCAACACCGCCGTCGGGCATCTGGTGCTGGAAAACCAACCGGCCTAATCATGAATATGGAGACGGAGCAATGAAGTTTTGTGTAGCCGGCGCCGCCGGAGCCTTCGGGCGCAAGCATCTGGATGCGCTGGCGCAGATCGAGGATGTGGAAGTGACCTCGGTGGTGGGCGGCGGCCCGGACGATATTGACGCCTTTGCCCGCGAGCGCGGCATCCCCCACGCCACCAAGGAGCTGGACGAGGCGCTGGCGCGCGCGGATGTGGATGCGGTGATCCTGGCGACCCCGACCCAGTTGCATGCGGCCCAAGCCATGCAATGCCTGAAGGCGGGTAAGCATGTGCTGGTCGAGATTCCGATGGCCGATAATCTGGCCGATTCCGAAGAATTGCTGCGGGTGCAGCGGCAAAGCGGCAAAACGGCCATGGCCGGCCATGTGCGCCGCTTCAACCCCAGCCATCAATGGGTGCATAACCGGATCAAGGCGGGCGAGTTGAAAATCCAGCAGATGGATGTGCAGACCTATTTCTTCCGCCGCTCCAACCTGAACGCGCTCGGTGAGCCGCGCACATGGACCGACCATCTGCTGTGGCATCATGCCTGCCATACGGTGGACCTGTTCCAGTACCAGACCGGCGAGACCGCGAGCCAGGCTTTCGGCCTGCAGGGGCCGACCCATCCCGAGCTCGGCATCGCCATGGACATGGCGATCGGCCTGAAAACCCCGTCGGGCGCCATCTGCACCCTGTCGCTGTCGTTCAATAATGACGGGCCGCTCGGCACTTATTTTCGCTATATCTGCGATAACGGCACTTATATCGCCCGTTATGACGATCTCTTTAACGGCAAGGAAGAGCAGATCGACCTTACCGGCGTGGCGGTGTCAAACAATGGCATCGAGCTGATCGACCGGGAGTTCGTGGCGGCGATCCGCGAGGGGCGCGAGCCCAATGGCTCGATTGCCCAATGCCTGCCGGCGATGCGAACGCTGGATCTGATCGAAAAATCCATGAACCGGCAAGACGGAGCGGGCGATGCAACAGCGTAAACTCGGCCCGTTCACGGTCTCGGCCATCGGGCTGGGCTGCATGAATCTGTCCCATGCCTATGGCGAGCCGGCGCCGCGGGATGCGGCTGTGAGATTGCTGAACGAAGCGCTCGATCTCGGCTACAGCCATCTCGATACGGCGGCGCTCTATGGCTTCGGCGAGAACGAAAAACTGCTGGCCGAAGCGGTGATGCACCGGCGTAGCGAGTTTACCCTGGCCAGCAAATGCGGCCTGTTCAAGGGCGCGGACGGCAAACGGGCGCTGGACGGGCGGCCCGAGACCATCAAGCGGGTGTGCGAGGATTCGCTGCGGCGGCTGAACACGGATTTGATCGATCTTTATTATTTGCACCGCCTGGACCGGAACGTGCCGATTGAAGACAGCGTTGGCGCCATGGCCGAGCTGGTGGCGGCGGGCAAGATCCGCAGCATCGGGCTTTCGGAGGTTTCGGCCAAGACCCTCTGCCGGGCGCATGCGGTCCACCCGATCAGCGCGGTGCAGACCGAATATTCCCTGTGGACGCGCAATGCCGAAATCGCGGTTCTGGACGCATGCCGCGAATTGGGGGTGAGCTTCGTTGCCTTCAGCCCGCTGGCCCGGGGTTATCTGACCGGCAAGCTCACCGACCCCGACGCACTCAGCCAGGGCGATCTGCGGCGCGGCATGCCGCGATTCGCGCCGGAAAACTACCCCGCCAATCTGAAGCTGCTGGACGGCTTTGGCAAAATCGCGGCGGAGATGGGCTGCTCGATGGCGCAGCTGGCGCTGGCCTGGTGCCTGGCCAAGCAGGATCACATTCTGCCGATCCCCGGCACCGGCAAATCCGATCACTTACGCGAGAATATCGGCGCCGATAAGGTGACGCTGACGCCGGAGACGGTGCGGCGCCTCGACGAGCTGATCAACCAGGACAGCGTGCAGGGCCCCCGCTACAGCGCCGGCGCCCAGGCCGATATCGACACAGAAGAGTTTGGAGAAATCCATGACGACAAATGATTTTAGGGACGATGATTTCAACCAAGGGAGGATCAAAATGATCAAGACATTAAGAAACGGACTACTGACGGGGCTGATGGCTCTGGGGATAGCCTCGGGGCCGGCATCGGCGGCCGATGTGACCCTGCGCTTTGCTCATTTCTGGCCGTCGGTGGCGGGGATGCATAAGAATCTGTTCCAGGTCTGGGCCGATACGGTGATGAAGGACTCCGGCGGGCGCATCAAAGTGGAGATTTACCCCTCGGCGACCCTGGCCAAGCCGCCGGCACAATATGACGCGGTGAAGAACCGGATCGCCGACATCACGGCGACAGTGCTCGGCTATACGGCGAACCGGTTTCCGCTCAGCCAGGTGGTGGAACTGCCCGGCCTGGTCAAGAACGCGGCCCATGGCTCGTGCATCCTGCAGGGGCTGTATGACGAGGGCCTGATCAAGAGCGAGTTCAAGGACACTCATCCCTTGTTCCTGTTCACTCATGGCCAGGGCCATATCCACACCGCCAAAACACTGATCAAGTCGCCGAAGGACTTTGCCGGGCTGCGCATCCGCCGCCCCACCACGGTGGTGGCCACGCTGCTCGAAAAACTGGGCGCCAAACCCGTGGGCATGCCGGCTCCGGCCTCGTACCAGTCGATGCAGCGCGGGGTGATCGACGGGGTGGCCCTGCCCTGGGAAGGCCAGATCGCCTTCCGGCTGAATGATCTGGCTACCAAGCACACTGAAGTGGGCGGGCTCTATACGCTGGCCTTCGTGATCACCATGAACAAGGATGTCTATAAAGGACTGCCGGCCGACCTGAAGGCGGTGATCGACAAGGCCTCGGGCAAGGTGTGGAGCGCCAAGGCGGCCAAGGTGTTTGACGACACCGACGTCAAGGGCCGGGCACAGGCGGTGAAAGCCGGGCACGAGATCTACACGGTCGAAGGCGGCATCGAGAACCCGGCCTGGAAGCCGGTGCTGACCGAGGCCACCGCCTCCTATATCAAGCAGCTGGACGGCAAGGGTCTGCCGGGCGACAAGGTGTATGCCCAGGCCAAGGCGCTGGCCGCGAGTTGCCAATAAGCATTGCGGACGGGGCGCGCCGGAGATGAACCTTCGCACGCGCCCCGTCCACCCGTTCAATCCTGTTTCCTGAAGGGGAGACCGAGCTATGCGGACGATATTCGGACTGGCCCGACGGCTGGCCCATGCCATGCATCTGATCAGCGGAATCCTGCTGGTGCTGATGGTGATGACCGTGCTGTTGGACGTTCTCGGCCGGTTCATTTTCGGTGTCACCTCCGGAGCTGTGGATATGACCTTTCCCGGCGGTGTCGAGATCGTCAGCATGTGTCTTTTATTCATGGTGCTGTTTGCGCTGCCCTATTCGGTCAATCGAGGCCAGGTGGTGGTGGATCTGTTCACCGAGAACCTGCCGGGGCGGGTCAAGAGCCTGCTCAGCGGGGTTTATTTGATCGGCTTCGGGCTGCTGGGCTGCGGCATGGCGGTGCGGTTTTATGAAGCGATCTGGAGCGCGATGGAATCGGGCGAGACCTCGCAGGATCTGCTGATCCCGCTTTATTATTTCTATGCCATCGCCGCTATCGCCACCGCCATATTGGGGCTGCGCGGCCTGCTGGTGGCGCTGGAGCATATATTCGGTATGAGGAGTCCGTCATGAGCGCTTCGATGATCGGCATGATCTGCATTCTGGTCATGCTAGGGATGATCGCCCTGAGGGCGCCGGTGGCGCTGGCGATGGCGGCAACCGGCTTTATCGGCTTCGGCCTGATCGTCAGCTTCAACGCGGCCTTCGCCATTCTGGACAGCGGCCCGTTCGAGACCCTGACCAATTACAGCTTCAGCCCGATCCCGATGTTTATCCTGATGGGGGTGCTGGCCTCCAAGGCGCGCATGTCGCAGGAGCTGTTTTCCGGGGCGCGGGCGCTCTTCGGGGGCTGGCGCGGCGGCATGGCGCTGGCGGCGGTGTCGTCCTGCGGCGTGTTCTCGGCGATTTCCGGCTCGTCGCTGGCCACAGCGGCCAGCATGTCGCGGGTGGCGCTGCCGGAAATGCGCAAGCATGGCTATGCGCCCTCGCTGGCGACCGGCACCCTGGCGGCGGGCGGCACTTTGGGAATCATGATCCCGCCCTCGATCGCCCTGCTGCTCTATGCGCTGATCACCGAGCAGTCGGTGGGTGAGATGTTCATCGCCGGGGTTATGCCCGGCCTGCTGGGGCTGGTGCTCTATTGCGTGGCCATCGCCGTGGTGGTGATGATCAAGCCCGATATCGCCCAGCCCGGCACCCCGACCACCTTGCGCGAGAAGATCACCGGCCTGAAGGGGCTGGTGCCGTTCGGGGCGATTTTCGTGATGATCATCGGCGGCATTTACGGCGGGGTGTTCACCCCCACCGAGGCGGCGGCCTTCGGAGCGGCGGGCGCTTTTGCCATCGCGCTTTTCCGCGGCATGAGCTGGGCCGATTTCCGCAGTGCGGTCGAGGAGACCCTGTTTCTGTCGGCGATGATCTTCTTCATGATCATCGGCGCCGAGATCTTCGGATATTTCCTGTCGGTATCGCGCATCTCGTTTTCGCTGACCGAGTTTGTCGCCGGCCTGAACCTGGCCCCTTACGCCATTTTGCTGTGCGTGTTACTGCTCTATGTGTTGCTGGGCTGCGTGATGGATTCGATCGCCATGCTGCTGCTGACCGTGCCGGTGGTTTATCCGGTGGTGATCAATGCCGGTTTCGATCCGGTGTGGTTCGGCATCATCACGGTGATCACCGTCGAACTGGGGTTGATTACCCCGCCGGTGGGGATGAATGTGTTCGTGATCAAATCGGTGGCGCCCGATGTGCCGATCGGCGAGATCTTCAAGGGCGTGTTCCCCTTCGTATTATCGGATATCGTGCGGCTGGCGCTGCTGATTATGTTCCCGGCGCTGGCGCTCGGGCTGATTTAGGATAATCCATGACAAGTTTTAACTGGAAACCCGAATACAGCGTCGGCAATGACGCCATCGACAACGACCATAAGGGCCTGTTCGCCCTGGTGAGCGAGCTGGGCGAGGCCGATATCAGCGGCGGCTTTCTCGACGATATCCTGCAGCGGCTGGAGGACTATGCGGAAGGCCATTTCGCCCGCGAGGAAGCGCTGATGCGCAAGATCGGTTATCCCGAATATGACGCGCATGTGCACGAACACAGCGCCTTTGTCGAATGGCTGGAGACGGTGCAGAAAACCTATCGCCGCGCCGCCGAAAGCCCGTTTCTGATCGGCGATGTGGTCAATGATTTCCTGAAAGAATGGCTGGTGGAGCATATTCTCGAGGAAGACATGAAATATCGCGATTTCATCAACAGCAAAAAAGCGGGGCGGCGGGATCAGATATAGGTGATATCGTGCTCCGGGTCCTGTTCCGCGTCCTGCGCCTTACGATGAGCTGCGCTGTAGGCCTTCATTTTCATGTCTTCGTTGAGAAAATGGCCGACTAGAAAATGGCTGAAAAAATGGGCCGTCCGCCTGTTGATCTCGGTCAGGTCATAAAATTTAACGCGGTCCAGAAGCTGTAGCAACGCATCCATTTCGACATTCAGCTTCTCATGCGATTTGCTATGTTGTTGCAGGTCGGGAAAATCGATCTGTTGCAGATATTCTTCCTCATGGGCGGTGTGGATAGCCAGATGTTCCTTCAACCCGATCAGGAACTGGCGCGCCTGGTCGGCCGAGTCGAAAGTCTTGCCCATCTTCAAGAACATATTGGTCTTTTGAATCATGGCCTTATGTTCTTCGTCCAGCAGGCCTCCATCAATTGATAATTGATCACTCCACTTGATTTCCATGATAGATCCCATAGAAATTTTGTTAATAAATATAGTTATTTAATAGGCTTTACCCGATCGTTACCGGACCGGGCATTGCGTCATATTGTACCGGAAAATAGTTTCATAATTATAAATTGCATCCGGCTCGGGCCGCGCCGGATGGCGGGCCGCCGGATCGGAATTGGTCGGAAACGATTAGCGACCCTCGCGCGATCAGAGCTTGAACTTCTCGCCCAGATAGAACCGGCGCACTTCCTCATTGCCGACAATCTGGTCCGGCGTGCCTTCGAACAGCACATGCCCGTCATGAATGATCAGGGCCCGGTCGATCAGCTCGAGGGTCTCGCGCACATTGTGATCGGTGATCAGCACGCCGATGCCGCGTGCGGTGAGATGATGGACCAGGGCGCGGATGTCGTTGATGGCGATGGGATCGATACCGGCGAAGGGTTCGTCCAACAGCATGAAAGAGGGCTCGGTGGCCAGGGCGCGGGCGATTTCCACCCGCCGGCGCTCACCGCCCGAGAGGGCAACCGCGCGGCTGTGGCGCAGATGGGTGATGCTGAATTCATTCAGCAGGGATTCGACCTTGTGCTCGCGGGCATCCCGGTCATGCTCGACCAGCTCCAGCACCGCGCGGATATTCTGCTCGACGGTCAGGCCCCGGAACACCGAGGCTTCCTGCGGCAGATAACCGATGCCCAGCCGGGCGCGGCGATACATCGGGTAGCGGGTGATGTCATAGCCGTTGAGATAGATCTTGCCGTGATCGGCGGCGATCAGCCCGGTGATCATGTAGAAAATCGTGGTTTTACCGGCCCCGTTCGGCCCCAGCAGACCGACCGATTCGCCCTGCTGTACCGACAGGCTGACATCCTGGACCACCGGACGCTTCTTATAGGCCTTGGCCACGCTGCGCACGGCGATGCCGGTGTCGGGAATGTCCAGGCCGGAGGCGCGGCCCCGGCGGCCGGCGGGATGATCTGATGCGTTCAAGACAGGTTGATCTCTTTGATGGAATTACTGAAGCGTCGGTGCCATCACTTCTTCGAGGGCAGGAACAGGCCGCGCACCCGGCCGGAAGAGCTGGAAGAGCTGCTTAAAAACCGGGTTTTACCGGTTTTTTGATCGACAAGCAATTTCTGACCGCGAATCACATTCTGACCCTGGGTGACCACCACATCGCCGGTGACGGTGACCGTATCCTTCAGCATGTCGAAAAACGCCTTGCTGCCGGTGATTTTCTGGGCCTTGGTGATGATGACCACATTGCCCAAGGCCTCCATCTGGGTGACCTTGGTCGGCCCTTTCTCCTTGTTGGAATTATAAAACACTTCCAGCGATGCCGAACTGAGCCGGAACTTGTCCTGATTGGCCTCGACGCGGCCGGTGAATATGGCCGTGCCTTTCTTTTCATTGATCTCCAGCTCATCGGATTCGATATTCACCGGCGAGCCTTTACTCCCGAAACCAAGCCCCTGGGCCAGCGCATCGGAGCTGTCCAGCACCGGCATCGCCGCCATCAGAGCCAGAGTTGCGATGAGTGCTGTTGCTGCTCTGCGGATCATTGTTGTTTGCCCCCGTTCGACATGTTGATCACCATTTTCGGGCGTTCACTGAAGCGGAATATCTGACCGCGATCAATGACCTCCATATGCCCGGCCCGGACCTTGCCATTGGGCAAATCCACCTGCACCGGCGATTCGGACTGCAGATGCCCTTCATTGACATTGACCCTGGCCGCCGCCATCCGCGCCACATACCCCTTGTCGGATTGAATTACCACCCGGTCACGCAGCTTCAGAAGATCGGTCTTTTTGTCATAAACGCCCTGATTCGCCCTGATCTTCGCCCATCCGCCATTCTTCTTGTTCATGACCGCCTCGATTTTCTCAAGAAAATAGCGGCCGGGCTGGTCGATCTTGCGTGTGGCGGTTCCCGCCGTCAACTCATAATTGCCGTCCTTGTTGTTGCGTCCGATCAATTTGAGATTGTTCAGCTTGGCCGAGTCCTTCTTCAACTGGATGTTGTCGACTTCCGCGAGATATTTATCGGTCTCCAGTTTCACCGGCGAGGAAAAGAACCCCGACAGATAGAGGAACAGGCCGATCAGGCACAGGGCAATGACCGGCAGGATATATTTCAGCCAGGTCACCATCCGTCCGGTCCGCTCGGCGCGGGCGAAGGAATGATGATCCACGGCGGGTCTTGCCCGGTAAAAGGTCTCGGAGCCCAATGTGCCCGAAGAGCTGTTTTCTGTCATTGGCATCCAACTTCACTATAGGCGCTCATCACACTCCACCGAATGGGCCGCAGGGACCTGCGGCTGCCATGGCCGGCCGCATCAGGCGGCGCGGCGACCGGCCCAATACCGATATGTATCAGGATTGTAGGGCCTAATGGGCGAAAATATCAACTTCCGGCCAACCGGCCAGGTCGAGCCGGGCACGCACGGGCAGGAACGCAAAGCAGCTTTGCGCCAGATCGGTGCGTCCCTCGCGGGCCAGCATCTTCTCGAGCCGCGCTTTCAACTGATGCAGATAAAGCACGTCGGAGGCGGCATAGCGCATCTGCTGCTCGCTCAACTCCGCGGCGCCCCAGTCCGAGCTCTGTTGCTGTTTGGAAAGCTCGATATCGAGCAATTCCCGGCACAGATCTTTCAGGCCGTGGCGATCGGTATAGGTGCGGGCCAGCTTGGAGGCGATCTTGGTGCAATAAACCGGCTGGCAGTCCACGCCGAGATATTTGGCGATCATGCCCACATCGAAGCGGGCGAAATGGAAGATCTTCTCGACCTTGGGATCGGCCAGCAGCCGCTTCAGATTGGGCGCGTGATAGCTGTCCCGGTCGAGCTGCACCAGATGGGCGGTGCCGTCGCCGGCGGAGAGCTGCACCAGGCATAATTTGTCACGGACCGGATTGAGGCCCATGGTTTCGGTATCGACGGCGATCACAGCGCCGAGATCGAGATCGGCGGGCAGATCGCCCTTGTGCAATGAAACGGTCATATCATCCTCGCCGTCAACGTCTTGTATGCGGATGATGCCATGCGCATCATCCTTACGGGGCGAAGCGTGGTGCCCAGGAGAAGACTCGAACTTCCACGCCCATACGGGCACTAGCACCTGAAGCTAGCGCGTCTACCAATTCCGCCACCTGGGCCTTGCGGGGACAATTAAGACCGGAAAGTCAGAATGTCAACGCCGGTATGTTTGCAAATCACCGAATGCGGGCTTAATAATGACGACAGGGTCCGGCACCCTGGCCTTCATGACCGGTTTTGGCGAAGAAACGGCAACCCAGCAGCCTGTGATCGTTTCCTCGCCCGGCCGTGAAATTCAGGACAAAACGCCGGATTTTCACCCATCCAAGGCA
The DNA here is from genome assembly GCA_002869085.1 of Hyphomicrobiales bacterium. Taxonomy (GTDB): domain Bacteria; phylum Pseudomonadota; class Alphaproteobacteria; order Rhizobiales; family BM303; genus BM303. The sequence continues at coordinate 15,751 of PKTQ01000070.1, forward strand.
AAGAGGGCACTATGAGCGGGCAAAATCAGGCGGATCATCTGGTCACGGTTTTCGGCGGATCGGGTTTTGTCGGGCGATATATCGTGCGCGGACTGGCCCAGCGCGGCTATCGCATCCGGGTGGCGGTGCGCAGGCCGGCGGATGCCTATTTTCTGCAGCCTTTTGGCGATGTGGGACAGATTCAGGTGGTTCAGGCCAATCTCAGGGATGCCGAATCAGTGGCCGAAGCCCTTAAAGGCTCTTATGCGGCGGTGAATGCGGTCGGCATTCTGTATGAGACCCGCAAACAGACCTTCGATTCGATTCATGGGCGCGGCGCGGCCATCGTCGCCGAGCAGGCGGCCAAGGCGGGGGTGAAGCGGCTGGTGCATATTTCGGCGCTCGGGGCCGATTCGATGAGCCCGTCAGATTATGCCGAATCGAAAGCGGCCGGCGAGCGCGGGGTGCGGCTGGAGTTTCCCGGCGCGGCGATCCTGCAGCCTTCGGTGATCTTTGGCCCGGAGGATGGTTTCTTCAACATGTTCGCCGCTATGGCGCGCATCTCGCCGGTGCTGCCGCTGATCGGCGGCGGCGACACCAAATTCCAGCCGGTTTTCGTCGGCGACGTGGCCGAGGCGGCCCTGGCGGTGATCGACGGCGACGCGGCGGGCGGACAGATTTACGAGCTTGGCGGGCCGGAGCAATTGAGCTTCCGGGAGATTCTCGAATTTATCCTCAAGACCACCGGCCGGAAGCGCCTGCTGGTGCCGGTGCCGTTCTTCATCGCCAAGATTCAGGCCTGGTTCCTGCAGATGTGGCCATGGCCGCTGCTGACCGTGGATCAGGTGCTGCTGTTGCAGCGGGACAATGTGGTGGGCGAGGCGGCCAGCAGGGAGGGGCGTGATTTCAGCGCCTTCGGCATCACGCCGCGCAGCATCGAAGTGATCGTGCCGTCCTATCTGTCGCGGTTCCGGGCGGCGGGGCAGTTCGACCAGGTGTCGGCCTGACGCCCCTGCCCGGCCGAGCGGGCGGCTTCATTACAGATAGACCCAGCCCAGCAGCACCAGGCCCAACGCCAGCCGGTACAGCACGAAGGGCAGGAAGCTCATACGCTTGATCAGCGCCATCAGAAAGGCAATGGCCCCCAGCGAGGCCAGGAAGGACAGGGCGGCGGCCAGCAGGGCGCCGGGGGGCAGGCCCTGGCCGGATTCGAAAAACTCAAGCGCGGTCAGAAGGCCGGCGCCGGCAATGGCCGGCATGCCGAGCAGAAATGAGAACCTTGCTGATTCGGAGCGCTCGAAACCCATGGCCCGCGCCGCGGTGATGGTGATGCCGGAGCGGCTGGTGCCGGGGATCAGCGCCATGGCCTGGGCGATGCCGATGATCATGGCGCGGCCGAGACGCATATCGGCCAGGGTGCGGATATGGGGGCTGAAACGGTCGCTGACATAGAGCAATATGCCGAAGATGATAGCGTTCCAGCCGACGATTTCGGCGCCGCGGATGCGATCGAGAAAGCCGGTCGATTTGAGCAGCAGGGCAAACAGCACCGCCGGAATGGTGGCCAGGACGATCATCAGCGCCAGCCTGGCATTGTCGCTGAGCCGCCAGCGTATAAGATCCACCGCCCCCAGCATCAGGCGCCGCACATCGCGATGGAAATAAGCGATGATCGCAAATAGCGAGCCCACATGCACCATCACATCGATCTCAAGCCCCTGATCGGGCCAGCCGGTGATGGCCGGGATCAGAATCAGATGGCCGGAAGAGGAAATGGGCAGGAATTCGGAGATTCCCTGTATAATGGCCAGAACGATGATCTGTTCAAGTGACATGAGGCGGGTTCCGTTTCGGAGTGGAAGGAATGATTTAGACCGGCGCGGGATTGTGGTCCAGGACGTGTTGACGACTTGTTAATGTTTTTTACGGATTCGAATCATAAGTTGCCTGATCCTGGCAAGATGATTATCACGATGCGATCATCCCCGCTGCAAAGAGTTGATGTTCATGGCGCGTTTGCATAGCTTTTCCCTGTGTCCTTTCTCTCGCCGGATTCGTCTGGCGCTGGCGGAATGCGGGCATGAGACTGACCTGGTTTCCGTATCGCCATGGAAACGGGATGAGTCGTTTCTGATCCTCAATCCTTCGGGGGCGCTGCCGGTGCTGGAGACCGGCGGACTGACCGTGTGCGGGGCCTATGCGATCACCGAATATCTGGAAGAAAATGGCCAAACCGAGGCCGGGGAGAAGCGGCTGATGCCGGAGGACCCGGCGGGGCGCGCCGAGGTCCGGCGGCTGATCTCCTGGTTTGATGAGAAGTTCCACGCCGAAGTGTCCGGGCCGCTGGCGCATGAGAAGCTGGCCCGGCGCGAGCTTAGCGCCGCCAATGGCGGCGGCGCACCGGACACCACGGTGGTGCGGGCCGCCATTCACAACATCCATATGCATATGAATTATATCGGCTATCTGACCGAGAGGCGGCGCTGGCTGGCGGGGGATCAGCTCAGCCATGCGGATCTGGCGGCCGCGGCGCATGTGTCGGTGGTGGATTATCTGGGCGATGTGCCCTGGGAGCGCCATGAGGCGGCCAAGGAATGGTATGCCCGGATCAAGTCGCGGCCTTCGTTCCGCGGCCTGCTGAAGGACAGGATTGCCGGCATGGCGCCGCCGGACAGCTATGCCGATCTTGATTTTTAGTCCATGGACGGATCGCTGCGGGCAAACATCATCAATTGGGCGCGCGAGGCCGGCTTCGAGCGGGTCGGGATCACCCGGCCGGACAGAATCGAGGCGGCCGGACGGCAGCTGGCCCGGTTTCTCGAGGCGGGCCATCACGGGCAAATGAGCTGGATGGCGGAGCGTCAGGACTGGCGCGCCGACCCGCGCGCCCTGTGGCCGGCCTGCCGTTCGGTGGTGGTGCTGGGCCTCAATTACGGACCGGATCACAATCCGCTGGATGACCTTGCCAAGACCGGCACCGGCCTGGTTTCGGTCTATGCCCGGCGCAAGGATTATCATGTCATCGTGAAAAAGAAGCTGAAGCAGGTGGCCGGGAAGATCGCCCGGGCCAGCGGCGGCGAGGTGAAGGTGTTCGTCGACACCGCTCCGGTGCTGGAAAAACCGCTGGCGATGGCGGCGGGGATCGGCTGGCAGGGCAAGCACAGCTCGCTCGTTTCAAGGGATTATGGCAATTGGCTGTTTTTGGGGGAGATTTTCACCGAAGCCGAAATCGACCCGGACGAGGCCGAAAGCGATCATTGCGGGCGCTGCCGTCAATGCCTCGACATCTGCCCGACAAACGCCTTTCCGGCCCCCTATCAGCTTGATGCGCGGCGCTGCATCTCCTATCTGACCATCGAGCATCGCGGGCATATCGCGCCCGATTTGCGGGCGGCGATGGGCAACCGGGTATTTGGCTGCGACGATTGCCTGGCCATTTGCCCATGGAACAAATTCGCGCAAAATGCGCGCACCGCCACCCTGGCGTTGCGCCCGGAGCTGGCCGAGCTGCCGCTGGCGCGGCTGGCGGCGCTTGATGAGACGGCGTTCCGGGAGCTGTTTGCCGGCACGCCGGTGAAACGGACCGGCCGGGAGGGCTTTGTGCGCAATGTGCTGATCGCCATCGGCAACAGCGCCGATGCGGCGCTGGCGCCGGCGGCCATGGCCCGGCTCGAGGACGCCTCGCCGGTGGTGCGGGCGGCGGCGGTGTGGGCGCTGGGGCGGCTGATGCGGCCTCAAGAGATGAAAGCCCTGGCCGAACGGCACAGGATGCGCGAAAAGGACAGACAGGTGGCGGATGAGTGGTCCGCGGCCACGGCGCGGCCGCCGGAAACGGCGACGGCGTGCTCAGGGGAGAAAAGGGACTGATGATGAACCGGCTGTTCTGTTTTGGAACCGGCTTTACCGCCCAGACGCTGATCAAACGGCTGGACCCGGCAAAATGGCATTTTGCCGGCACCTGCCGAACCCCGTCCAAGGCCATCGGCCTCACCCAGGACGGCATCGACGCCTATGTGTTCGACGGCAGCCGGCCGATTGAGGATGCGCGCTCCGTGTTTGCCAATATCAGCCATGTTCTGGTGTCGATCCCGCCTGACGTGGACGGGGACAGGGACCGGGCGCTGATGCATCACCAGAGTTTTCTGGCCGGCGCGGCGCCGCATCTGCGATGGATCGGCTATCTGTCGACGGTCGGGGTTTATGGCGATCATGATGGGGGCTGGATCAGTGAGACCACCCCGCCCGCCCCGGTGAGCCGGCGCGGCGAAGCGCGGCTTGCCGCCGAGCGGCAATGGCAGGCTTTCGGGCGCAAAACCGGCGTTCCGGTGCAGATTTTCCGCCTGCCGGGAATTTACGGCCCCGGGCGCAACGCCCTCACCGCCCTGAAGCGCGGCAAGACCCGTTCGATCATCAAGCCGGGCCAGGTCTTCAACCGCATCCATGTGGCCGATCTGGCTGCGGTGCTGGAACGGGCGATGGCGGCGCCGGACAAGGGGCCGGTGTTCAATGTGGTGGATGACGAGCCGGCCCCGCCCCAGGACGTGACCGCCTATGCGGCCAGGCTGATGGGCCTGCCGGCGCCGGAAGAGGTCGATTTCGACAGCGCCGAGATGAGCCCGATGGCGCGCAGTTTTTATGGCGAATGCAAAAGGGTGCATAATACGCGCATCAAACAGGAGCTGGGCGCGCAGCTTGCCTACCCCGATTACCGGGCCGGCCTCGATGCCTTGTGGCGGGAAGAGCCGGAAGCGGAAGGCGGCGCGCGATAGGTTCAATATTGATATTCTGCCGCAGCAGCGCTAAGACTCGCTGCGGTTGGCCTCTTTCTTGCAATTTAGCGCATGAAGCGGCTTTCTTGACTTGTTAACATGTCTGCTTGATTTTATAGACTCGGCAAGACATGGCATGGCGATATGCCGGCGAAACGGAACCTAAGGAGATTTAGACATCGCGCGCAGACCTTTTAAACCCGCACCGGTCCAGAGCGGCCCCCGGGTCAATGAACAGATTTCAGCATCCGAAGTACGTCTGATTGGAGCCGATGGCAGCAATCATGATGTTGTCGGCATCGAGGAGGCGTTGGAGATGGCCTATGAGGCCGGGCTGGATCTGGTTGAAATCTCGCCAAATGCCAATCCGCCCGTGTGCAAGGTGCTTGATTACGGCAAATACAAATATCAGGCCCAGAAGAAGGCCGCCGAGGCGCGCAAGAAGCAAAAGACCATCGACATCAAGGAAATCAAGATGCGTCCGAATATCGACACGCATGATTACGATGTCAAAATGCGCAATACGCGCCGCTTTCTCGACAATGGCGACAAGGTCAAGGTCACGATCCGCTTTCGGGGGCGCGAGATGGCGCATCAGAATCTCGGCCTTCAGCTCCTGCATCGGGTGCGTGATGAAATCGACGAAGTGGCGAAGGTTGAATTTCAGCCCAGAATGGAAGGCCGCCAGATGATCATGATTCTGGCGCCGCGATAGAGCGGACTGGATGCTACCGGCATGGGTATTAAACCTTTCCGATTTCCTCAGGCCAGACGAAGCCCTGCCCCGGAAAGGCAGAACCGGGCCTCAGCTTCCCGGCGGCCATGACCCGCTAAAGGCGGCTTGACATGGCGCTGTTTCCCAAACTGGAATTACGACAGGGCCAGTCCCTGGTGATGACGCCGCAATTGCAGCAGGCGATCAAGCTGCTGCAATTGTCCAATCTCGACCTGGCCGCCTATGTGGAAAACGAGCTGGAGCGCAACCCGCTGCTCGACCGGGAGGAGAACCAGGAGGGAGTTTCCGATCAGATTGCGGAGAACCTCCTGAGCCGGGCCGCCGATGAGGGCGGCGAGACGGATGCGGGCATCGATCTTTCCGACATGTCGGCCCTGAAGTCCATGGGCGATAATCTGGACAGCCCGCTCGACAATGTGTTTCCCGATGATGCCTCGATCGCCGGCGCCGGCGCCAATGCCGACGCCGAGCCCCCCTCCCTTTCGGGGGCTGGCCAGGTCGGCCTGCAATCGGCCGCGCCGGGACGCCCGGCCGATTTCGACGACAGCGGCATGGAAGAGACCATCGCCGACCAGCGCAGTCTGCACGACCATCTGACCGAGCAGATGCAGATCAGCATATCGGACCCGGCCCAGCGGCTGATCGGCGCTTTTCTGATCGATCTGGTGGATGATGACGGCTATATGCGCGGCGATCTGGAGCAACTGGCCGAGCAATTAGGGGCACCAGAGGCCCTGGTGCGTCAGACCCTTTCGGTGATGCAGGAGTTCGACCCGCCGGGGGTGATGGCCCGGAACCTCACCGAGTGCCTGGCCCAGCAGTTGAAGGAGCGGAACCGGCTCGACCCGGCAATCCAGATCGTGCTCGACAATCTCGACCTGCTGGCGAAGCGCGAATTTGCCAGGCTGACCCGGCTGATCGGGCTGCCGCGCGAGGATCTCGACGATATCATCAGCGATATCCGGGCGCTGAACCCGAAACCGGGGCAGGCGTTTTCTTCGGCCCTGCTGCAGCCGGTGGTACCCGATATTTTCGCGCGCGAAGGCCCGGACGGCAATTGGATCGTCGAACTGAACAGCGATACCCTGCCGCGGGTGCTGGTCAACCGGCAATATTACGCATCCATCTCCCGCAGCGCCCAGGACAGCAAGGACAAGACCTATCTGTCGGAATGTCTGAGCAATGCCAGCTGGCTGGTCAAGAGCCTGGATCAGCGGGCGCGCACCATATTGAAAACCGCCAGCGAGATCATCCGCCAGCAGGATGCGTTCATGAACAAGGGGGTGCAATATCTGCGCCCTCTGAATCTGAAAACCGTGGCCGAGGCGGTCTCGATGCACGAATCCACCATCAGCCGGGTGACCTCCAACAAATATATCGCCACGCCGCGCGGGGTGTTCGAGCTGAAATATTTCTTCTCCTCATCCATCTCGGCGGTGAGCGGCGAGGATGCCTTTGCCGGCGAAGCGGTGCGGGCGCGCATCCAGCAACTGATCGAGGCGGAGAGCCCGGACAAGATTCTCTCCGACGGCAAGCTGGTGGACATGCTGCGCCTGTCAGGCATCGATATCGCCCGGCGCACGGTGGCCAAATATCGCGAAGCGATGGGCATTTCCTCCTCGGTGCAGAGACGGCGGGAAAAGAAAAATCCGTTTTGAGCAGGCCATTTTGCGCTGCAAAATGGCCAACCGGCGAGGTGAATTTTCCGTCAGGAAAATCACCGGCCGGGGCGCTTGCGCTTATTTTGCATTCGGCCGATCCTGCCCGCCCCGCTCGCTCTTTTTCGCCCTTCGGGCTGTGACGCTCAAGCGCCGCTAGGGCTGCGCTCCCGCCTGGTCGCTAGTCCTCGGCTGCGCCTCGTCCGGAGGTACCCTTGCCGGCGTTTAGCCATAACTGCCGGAGTGTGACTTAAGGGCGGTGGGGTGGAGGAGCGGGGCTTTCTTAGTGATAATCGGTTCCGGCCCGCGCCCCCTC